>JBOGDY010000293.1:0-3547 GCA_050742955.1 Actinomycetes bacterium
GCCCTCGACGTGGGCGACCTGCCGCTGCGCCACCACCGGCCGTCGAGCACCGGTTGGGTGGCGCTCGTCGGTGGCGGTCCCGGCGACCCGGGCCTGGTCACCACCCGCGGGCGGCGGCTGCTGGCCGAGGCCGACGTCGTGGTCGTCGACCGGCTGGCCCCGCGGGCGCTGCTCGACGAGCTCGACCCCGGGGTCGTCGTCGTCGACGCCGGCAAGACCGCCGGCAACCACCCGCTCCCGCAGGAGCAGATCAACCAGCTGCTGGTCGAGCACGCGCAGGCCGGCCGCCGGGTGGTGCGGCTCAAGGGCGGCGACCCCTTCGTGCTCGGCCGCGGCGGCGAGGAGGCGGTCGCCTGCGTCGCAGCGGGCGTCCCGGTCGAGGTCGTACCCGGCGTGACCAGCGCCGTGGCGGTCCCCGCGGCCGCGGGGATCCCCGTCACCCATCGGGGCCGGTCCCGCCAGGTAACCGTCGCCTCCGGCCACGAGGGGCTCGACTGGGCCACGCTGGCCCGTCTCGAGGGCACCCTCGTGCTGCTGATGGGGGTCAGCGGCCTTGCGTCCACCACCCGTGAGCTGGTGGCGCACGGCAAGCCCCCCGACACCCCGGTCGCGGTAGTGGAGTCCGGGTTCACGCCGCAGCAACGCACCACAGTGGGCACGCTGGGGACCATCGCCGAGCTGGCCCGCGAGCGTGACGTCCGACCGCCGGCGGTCGTCGTCGTGGGCACTGTGGTAGATCTCCACGAGCTCCTGGGGTGAACGCTCCCGCCCTCGTCGCGGTGGCGCACGGCAGCCGCGACCCGGCGGCGTCCCACAGCGTCGACCGGCTGCTCGGGGAGGTGCGCCGGCAGCGGCCCGGCCTGACCGTGCTCGCCGGCTACCTCGACCACTCCGAGCCGCGACTGGCCGCGGCGCTGGCCGGTCTGGACCGTCCGGCCGTGGTCGTCCCGCTGCTGCTCACCGCTGCCTACCACAGCGCGGTCGACATCCCCGGGCAGCTGGCCGGCGCCCGGCACCCGGTGACGACCGCCGCCGTGCTCGGCCCCCACGATCTGCTGCTGGCAGCGCTCGAGAGGCGGCTCGGCGAGGCAGGGGTCCCGCCGGGCGACCCGTCGACGGCGGTCGCGCTCGCCGCCGCCGGCTCGGCAGACCCCGGAGCGACCGCCACCGTGGCCGGCCTGGCCCGGTCATGGGCCACCCGCGGATGGTGGGCCGTCGAGCCCGCGTTCGCCTCCGCCGCTGAACCGACCGTCGATGCGGCGGTCACGGCCCTCCGGCGCCGCGGGGCGCCGCGGGTCGCCGTCGCGTCCTACCTGCTCTCCCCCGGCGTGTTCGCCGACGGGCTGCACGACAGCGGCGCCGACGTGGTGAGCGCACCGTTGGGTGCGGCACCGGAGGTCGCCGCGGTCGTCCTCGAACGCTACGACCGGGCGGTCCTCGCCTCGTCGGGCGGAGGCGGCGGTCACCTGCCCCGCCGATAGGCTCGCGGGCGGACCGGGACCGATCGCACCCCGCAGGGAGACCGCCGATGACCCAGCCGACCGCCATGGACCTGCACGCCGCCGACCCGGAGGTGGCCGGGCTCGTCGAGGCCGAGAGCGACCGGCAGCGAGACGCGGTCCGCTTGATCGCGTCGGAGAACTACGTGTCGGCCGCGGTGCTCGAGGCCACCGGCACGGTGCTCACCAACAAGTACTCCGAGGGCTACCCGGGCAGGCGCTACTACGAGGGCCAGCAGGTCATCGACGAGGTCGAGACGCTCGCGGTCGACCGGGCGAAGGCGCTCTTCGGCGTCGAGCACGCCAACGTGCAGCCCTACTCCGGGTCACCGGCCAACCTTGCGGTCTACCTGGCCTTCCTGTCCCCCGGCGACACGGTCATGGGCATGGCCCTGCCGATGGGCGGCCACCTGACCCACGGATGGAGCGTCTCGGTCACCGGGCGATGGTTCCGCAGCGTGCAGTACGGCGTGCGCAAGGAGACCGGCCGCGTCGACATGGACGAGGTGCGCGACCTGGCCCGCGCCGAACGACCCAAGGTGATCTTCTGCGGTGGCACGGCGATACCGCGCACGATCGACTTCCCTGCGTACGCCGAGATCGCCACCGAGATCGGCGCGGTGCTGGTCGCGGACATCGCGCACATCGCCGGCCTGGTCGCCGGCGGGGCGCACCCGTCACCCGTCGGCCACGCACCCGTCATCTCCACCACGACGCACAAGACGCTTCGCGGGCCGCGGGGGGCGATGCTGATGAGCACCGCCGAGCACGCCAAGGCCCTCGACAAGGCCGTCTTCCCGGGCCTGCAGGGCGGACCGCACAACCACACCACGGCGGCGATCGCGGTGGCGCTGCGCGAGGCGGCATCCGACGACTTCCGGCGCTACGCGCACGCCGTTGTGGACAACGCCAGGGCGCTGGCCGACGCCCTGCAGGCGCGCGGGTTCGACCTGGTGTCTGGCGGCACGGACAACCACCTGCTGCTGGTCGACCTGGCGAACAAGCAGCTGCCGGGCAAGCAGGCGGCACAGGCCCTGGACCGCGCCGGCATCGAGCTCAACTACAACACCGTGCCCTTCGACCCGCGCAAGCCGTTCGACCCCTCGGGCGTGCGGATCGGGACGGCGGCCGTCACGTCGCGGGGCATGACGACCACGGACATGGACCGGGTCGCGGGCTGGATCGACGCCGTGGTGACCGCGGAGGGTTCGGGAGACGGTGCCGCCGTCGGGCGCGTGGGGGCGGAGGTGCGCGAGTTCGCCAGGGGCTTCCCCATGCCCGGCCACCCCGGTTGAGACGTTCGTCACGTCCGACGCAGCGCACCGGGTGACTGTCGGCCGACGACATCGGGGAGAATCACCACATGGAGATCTGGCCGGGAACGGCGTACCCCCTGGGCGCCACCTTCGACGGGGCCGGCACGAACTTCGCCGTCTTCTCGGAGGTGGCCGAACGTGTCGAGCTGTGCCTGTTCGACACCGACGACACGGAGACCCGCATCGACCTGCCCGAGGTCGACGCCCTCGTGTGGCACGGGTACCTGCCGAGGGTCGGCCCGGGCCAGCGCTACGGGTTCCGGGTGCACGGCCGCTACGAGCCGCGCTCCGGCCTGCGGTTCAACCCGGCCAAGCTGCTGCTCGACCCCTACGCCAAGGCCGTAGAGGGCGGCGTCGACTGGGACGACTCGCTGTTCGGCTACCACTTCGAGGACCCCAGCAAGCGCAACGACCTCGACAGCGCCGCGCACATGATGACGTCGGTCGTCATCAACCCGTTCTTCGACTGGCAGAACGACCGGCACCCGCGCACGTCCTACCACGAGACGGTGATCTACGAGGCTCACGTCAAGGGCCTCACGATGACCCATCCCGGCATCCCCGAGCAGGTCCGCGGCACCTATGCGGGGCTGAGCCACCCCGCGATGATCGAGCACCTGCAGAAGCTGGGCGTGACCGCGGTGGAGCTCATGCCGGTGCACCAGTTCGTGCAGGACCACCACCTGGTGGACAAGGGCCTGACCAACTACTGGGGCTACAACACCATCGGCT
>JBOGDY010000294.1:0-3546 GCA_050742955.1 Actinomycetes bacterium
CCCCCGCCATGAGGCTGACCGCGCTACTCAACTCAGCCGCGGCATGACCAACGTTGCTTCGACCGTTTGACATCGGGGGCCTCCCAAGCCGCCGATCCTGCACAAGCCAGCGGCGTCGAGGGTCCGCGTCCCCACATCCGCCGGGCCCGCTGCCCGTCCACAGACCTGGGTACGGCCCCCCCACAGGGAACGGACGGCGGGCAGGGTGGCGGACGTGTCTCGGTCTCCGGTCCCGCCGCCAGAGCGCGCGCGATCCGGCGTGGTGAGGCTGGCCGACGCGGAGCTGCTGGGTGTGTCCCGGGCCGAGCTGAGCAGTCTGCGCTGGCACCGGCTGGGGCCCGGCGTCCGCGCTTGGCACGAGCAGGACGAGCTGGATCCGCTGCTCCGCATCCGGGCGGTGGGCGTCCGGATGCCCAAGGGCGCCGTAATCGGCGGATGGGCCTCGCTGCGCTGGCAGGGAGTGACGGGGATCGACGGCAAGACGGGGCCGGGCGGTCGCACTCCGCTGCCGGTCCTGGTCCACGTCGGACAGCATGGCCGGCTGGCCAAGCAACCCGGCCTGCTCGTCGACCGCGGCCGCCTCGATGACGCCGACGTGATCGAAGTCGACGGCCTCAGGGTGACTGTGGCGGGCAGGGCCGTCTTCGACGTGATGTGCCGCGACGGGCCGGAGGAGGGCCTGGTCGTCGGCGACCTCGCCTGGAAGGCCGGGCTCGTCACGCAAACGGAGATGGCGCGACGCGTCGCGGCGAGCCCGCCTGTCCGGCGCATCGCCTCGGCGCGGCTGGCGGTTCCGCTGCTCGACAAGCGGGTCCGGTCGATCCCCGAGAGCCGGTTCCGCTACGTCTGGGTCGTCGAGGCCGGTCTGCCGAAGCCGCTCGTCAACCGGGGCATCGTCGACGACGAGGGGTTCTTGATCGGGGAGGCTGACCTGCTCGACCCCGAGGCGGCGATGGTCGGGGAGTACGACGGCGAGGGCCACCGCGAGCTCGGCCAGCACACCCACGACAACGTCCGCGAGGAGTCCTTCGAGGGCCTCAACCTGCAGGTCGTGCGCGCGACCAGCATCGACCTTTGGCCAAAGCGGCGTCGCCTGGTCCAGCGACTGCAGCAGGCCCACGCGCGCGGCCTGGACCGGGACGCGTCCAAGGACAGCTGGGGCATCCGGACGTCCTGAGCTCGACCCTCCGGCACCCGTGGCCCCGCTGACTGAGCCGCTTTGTACAGGTCCGGTGGCTTTGGAGCGCTGTAAAACCGCCGGACCTGTACAACGCGCAGTGGAGGCGGCCCGGCGAGGCGGCGCAGGAGTGTCGGGCGGCCGGACCTCGGCGCGGGCACCGGACCGACACGCCGACCGGCCTGCGAGCCCGGCGAGGCGGCGCAGGAGTGTCGGTGGCCGGACCTAGACTCGGGCACCGGACCGGCACCGGGAGCAGCGCGCGACCGGGCACCGGAGCGGCACGGTCGGGGACTGTTCGGAGGCATGCCAGCGCAATGGGCTCACGAGACTCGTTCGTGCACCTGCACAACCACACCGAGTACTCCATGCTCGACGGCGCGGCCCGCCTGACCGACCTCTTCCACGAGGCCGCGACCATGGGGATGCCGGCCCTCGCGATGACCGACCACGGCAACGTCTTCGGCGCCTACGACTTCTGGAAGAAGGGCCAGCAGGCCGGGGTCAAGTCCGTCGTCGGCATCGAGGCATACCTCACTCCCGGCACCCACCGCACCGACAAGACCAGGGTCCGCTGGGCCGACGGCGGCGACGACGACGTGTCCGGCGGCGGCGCCTACACCCACATGACGATGTGGGCCGAGAACACCCCCGGCATGCACAACCTGTTCCGGCTCTCCAGCCTGGCCAGCCTCGAGGGGCAGTACTACAAGCCGCGCATGGACCGCGAGCTCCTCCAGACCTACGCCAACGGCATCATCGCCACCACCGGCTGCCCGTCCGGCGAGGTACAGACCCTGCTGCGTCTCGGCCGCTACGACGACGCCAAGCGCAGCGCCGCCGAGTTCCAGGACATCTTCGGCAGGGACAGCTTCTTCTGCGAGCTGATGGACCACGGCCTCGGCATCGAGCGACGGGTCCACCAGGACCTCATCCGGCTCGCCAAGGAGCTCGACCTGCCGCTGGTCGCCACCAACGACCTGCACTACACCTACGCCAAGGACGCCGAGGCCCACGCCGTACTCCTGTGTGTGCAGTCCGGACGCACCCTCGCCGACCCCACCCGCTTCAAGTTCGACGCCGACGAGTTCTACCTCAAGACGCCGGAGCAGATGCGCGAGGTCTGGCGCGACCTCCCCGAGGCGTGCGACAACACGCTCGCGATCGCGGAGCGGTGCGACGTCGGGTTCACCGAGGGCGCCAACCTGATGCCGCGCTTCGAGGTGCCCGAGGGCGAGACCGAGGAGTCGTGGCTGGTCAAGGAGGTGGAGCGAGGACTCGTACGCCGATACGCCGGCCGCCCCGGGGGAGTGCCCGACGGACATCGCAAGCAGGCCGACTACGAGGTCGGGGTCATGGTCCAGATGGGGTTCCCGGGCTACTTCCTGGTGACCGCCGACCTGGTCGGCTACGCCAAGGCCAACGGCATCCGGGTCGGGCCCGGTCGCGGGTCGGCGGCGGGCTCCCTCGTCGCCTACGCCCTCGGCATCACCGACCTCGACCCGATCAACCACGGGCTGCTGTTCGAGCGGTTCCTCAACCCCGAACGCATCTCGATGCCCGACATCGACCTCGACTTCGACGAGCGCCGGCGCGCCGACATGATCCGCTACGCCACCGAGAAGTACGGCGAGGACCGGGTCAGCCAGATCATCACCTACGGCACCATCAAGGCCAAGCAGGCCGTCAAGGACTCGGCCCGGGTGCTGGGCTTCCCGTTCGCGATGGGCGACCGCATCACCAAGGCGATGCCGCCGCCGGTGATGGGCAAGGACGTCCCGCTGGCCGGCATCTTCGACCCGAGGCACCCGCGCTACAAGGAGGCGGGCGAGTTCCGGACGCTGCACGAGACCGACCCCGACGTCAACCGGGTGGTGCAGAACGCGTTGGGGCTCGAGGGCCTCAAGCGCCAGTGGGGCGTGCACGCGGCCGGCGTCATCATGTCCAGCAAGCCGCTGCTCGACGTGATCCCGATCATGCGCCGCGAGCAGGACGGCGCCATCATCACCCAGTTCGACATGGGCGCCTGCGAGACGCTCGGCCTGCTGAAGATGGACTTCCTCGGGCTGCGCAACCTCACCGTCCTCGACGACTGCCTGAAGAACATCGACGCCAACCGGGGCGAGCAGGTCGAGCTCGAGACGATGGGCCTCGACGACGTGAAGGCCTACGAGCTGCTGGCCCGCGGCGACACCCTCGGCGTGTTCCAGCTCGACGGCGGCCCGATGCGGTCGCTGCTGCGGGCGATGCGGCCGGACAACTTCGAGGACATCTCCGCGGTGCTGGCGCTCTACCGGCCCGGCCCGATGGGCGCCAACGCCCACATGGACTACGCCGACCGCAAGAACGGCCGCAAGCCGGTCGTCCCG
>JBOGDY010000295.1:0-3540 GCA_050742955.1 Actinomycetes bacterium
GCCCGGTTCCACCGGCCGGCGGACCGGCAGGGCCTCGAGGACGCGCAGCGCCAGCTCGTCGAGCTCGTCGTGCGGACGCTGCTCGCCACGCCGCTGTGGCGAGGCGTCCGCACCCAGCTCGCCGACGAGGTCGAGCACGTCGGCTGCGTCCGTGACCAGGGACGCGTCCTTGGTCCGCACCAGCTCGTGGCAGCCGGCCGAGGTCGCCGACGTGACCGGGCCCGGCACGGCCATCACCGGCCGGGACAGCCTGGCCGCGTGACCGGCCGTGTTGGAGGCGCCGCTGCGCAGGGTTGCTTCGACGACCACGGTGCCGCGGGTGAGCGCGGCGATCACCCGGTTGCGATCGAGGAACCGAGGCTTGGTGGGCCGCGAGCCGGGCGGCAGCTCGGACACGACCAGCCCGTCGTCCCGGATCTGCCCCAGCAGGGTGTCGTGCCCGCTGGGGTAGACAACGTCCAGGCCGCAGGCCAGGACGGCCACGGTGTCTCCTCCCGCGGCCAGAGCGCCCCGGTGGGCGGCCCCGTCGATGCCGTAGGCCGCGCCCGAGACCACCGTCCAGCCACGGTCGCCGAGTCCGGAGGCCATCTCGGCCGCAACGTGCTCCCCGTAGGCCGTGCAGGCCCGGGACCCCACCATCGCCACCGACCGGTGCGTCAACCGGCCCAGGTCGCCCCGGCCCACCACCCAGAGGGCCACCGGCAGAGCCTCGCCGAGGTCGTGCAGTCGCGCCGGCCACTCGGGGTCGCCGGGGACGACCAGCCGGGCTCCGAGCCGGTCGGCGGCCGCGAGGTCGGCATCGACGTCGAGGCTGGCGAGCCGGGCGCGGTAGTGCCCCAGCCTGGTCGCCGGCAGCCGACCGCCGACGATGAGGGCGAGCACCTCGACCGAGCCGAACTGCTCGAGACACCGTCCCATCTCGCGGTCGCCCGGCTCGGCCAGCCGGGTCAGGGCCGCGCGAGCACGCAGGTCCTCCGCGCCGCCGCTCACGCGGCGTTCCGCTCGACGCCGCGGTACTGCAGGGCCACCCCGACGTCGCCCGCGTCCGGTCGGTCGCGACCCGCCAGGTCGGACAGGGTCCAGGCCACCCGCAGCACCCGGTCGAAGCCGCGGGCGGTGAGGACCCCACGCTCGAGCTCCCGCTCGGCCGGACCGGCGGCGTCGCCGGCCAGCCGCCACTCGCGGCGGAGCACGTAGCCGGGCACCTCGGCGTTGACCCGCCACGGCGTGCCGAGCAGGCGGCGCGCCGAGCGGTCACGGGCCGCGGACACTCGGGCGGCCACGGTCACGGTGTCCTCCAGACCGGACGCGTCGCCACGCAGGGCGGCCCGGGTCGGGGGCAGCATCTCCATCCGCAGGTCGACCCGGTCCAACAGCGGGCCCGAGAGCCGGCCCAGGTAGCGCAGCCGGGCCGCCGCGGTGCAGCGGCAGGCCGTGCCCTTGCCCACGGCGAGCCCGCAGGGGCAGGGGTTGGCGGCCAGCACCAGCTGGAACCGGGCGGGGAAACGGACCTGTGCGGCCAGCCGGAACACGCTGATCTCGCCGGACTCGAGCGGCTGCCGCAGGGCGTCGAGCACACCCGGGGCGAACTCGGGCGCCTCGTCCAGGAACAGGACGCCCCGGTGGGCCAGTGACGCGGCACCGGGCCGCAGGTGGGTCGACCCGCCGCCCACGATGGACGGCACCGACGCGGTGTGGTGGGGCGCCTGGAACGGCGCGCCGGTCACGAGCGGCATGCCCGCCGGCAGCGTTCCCGCCACCGAGTGCACAGCCGTCACCTCCAGGGCGGACGCCCGGTCCAGGGCCGGCAGCAACGCCGGCAGCCGTTCGGCGAGCATCGTCTTGCCCGCGCCGGGCGGCCCCAGCATCAGCAGATGGTGCCCCCCGGCGGCGGCGACCTCGAGGAGATAGCGGGCCGTCTCCTGACCACGCACATCGGCCAGGTCCGGCATCGGCATGCCGTCGTCGGCCTCGGCCTCGGCAGCGGCGAGACGGACATCGACCGGGCCGATGTCGGGCGGCTGCTCGCCCCGGGCGAGGGCCACGAGCTCGCGCAGCGACCGGACCCCCGTGACCCGGACGTCGGGCACGAGCGCCGCCTCGGCCTCGTTGGCGGCCGGCACCACCACGGCAGGGACACCGGCCGCGGCGGCGGCGGCGACTGCCGGGAGGACACCCCGGACCGGCCGGACGCGCCCGTCGAGACCGAGCTCACCGATGAGGACGGCGGTGTCGAACGCGCCGGGCGGCACGGCCTGCTCGGCCGCGAGGATCGCGGCCGCGATGGCGAGGTCGAGGCTCGACCCCCGCTTCGGCAGGCTCGCCGGCGACAGGTTGACGGTGACCCGTTTGGTCGACGGCCAGTCCTGACCGCTGTTGACGACAGCGGCCCGGACCCGGTCGCGGGACTCGGCAAGTGACGCATCGGGGAGACCGACCAGCGCATAGGACGGGACCCCCACCCCGAGGTAGGCCTCCACCTCGACCAGGTGACCCTGGACACCGACCAGCACCACCGTGCGCGTGCGGGCGAGCGACACCTAGGCCACCCCGCGCACGTGCTCGACGTGTGACGCGCCCCGGCGGGGTTTCAGCACACCGACCAGGTCGATGCGCACGTCGCCGTGAGGCATCCGGCGCTCCTGCATCCAGGCGGCCGCGAGCCGGCGCAGCCGTGCCGCCTTTCGGGGCGTCACCGCCTCCAACGGCGCACCGAACCCGGTGCCGGACCGGGTCTTCACCTCGCAGAACACGAGAACGTCGCCGTCCCGGGCAACGATGTCGATCTCGCCGCCGGTGCATCGCCAGTTGCGGTCGAGAATCGCCAGGCCCGCGGCCGCGAGATGCGCGGCAGCGACCCGCTCGCCGTAGGCACCCAGCGCATCCGTCGCCCGCATCGGCACCACCTCCGGCGAACAGCCTGGCCATCAGCGCGCGGCCCGCGGCGGGATCCGGCCGATGTGTGGACGACGGAGCTGAGCGGGAGACTGTGGACGACGGAGAGGGGCGACGTGGCCAGACAGATGCGGGCGTCACCGGAGGCAGTGGCGCGGCTTCGCTCGCTCGGCGGCGACCTCGGCGCCCGGGCCGCCCGACGCGGCCGCATGTCCACCCGGGACCGGGTCGACCGTCTGCGGCGCCGGTCGTTCCTCATCGTCCAGGTGGCACTGGCTGCCGCCATCGCCTGGCTGGTCGCCCGCGAGCTGCTCGACCATCCCCGCCCGTTCTTCGCGCCGGTCGCCGTGATCGTGAGCCTGGGCCTGTCCTACGGGCAGCGGCTTCGGCGCGTCGCCGAGGTGACCGCCGGCGTCGCCGTCGGCGTCGGGGTCGCCGACCTGTTCGTCCACGTCTTCGGCACCGGCACCTGGCAGATCGCGGTCGTCGTGGCGTGCTCGATGGCTGTCGCCGTACTGATCGACGGCGGCGGGCTGATCGTGACCCAGGCCGGCGTGCAGGCGGTCATCGCGACGACCCTGCTGCCGTCGCCGGGGGCCGGACTCGGTCGCTGGCTCGACGCTGTGGTCGGGGGCGCGGTCGCGC
>JBOGDY010000296.1:0-3537 GCA_050742955.1 Actinomycetes bacterium
CCGTTCGGCGGCGGCGACCTGCGCCGGGGTGCCGGTGAGTCCGACGAAGGCCGGGTCGAACCGGTGCAGGTACTCCCGCAGCACCGGGCGGGTGTCTCGGGCGGGGTCGGTGCTGACCAGGACCAGCGTGACCTGCTGACGCTGGGCGGCGGGCATTCCGCGCAGCGCTGAGGCGACGGTGGCCAGGGTGGTGGGGCACTCGGTCGGGCAGCGGGTGTACCCGAAGTACAGCAGCGTCAGCGTGCCGCGGGTGCGGGCCGCGAAGTCGTAGGGCCGGCCGGCGGTGTCGGTCAGCGCGAACGCGGGCCGGTGCAGGGGTGGGCGTTGCACGACGCCGGCGAACCCGCTGTCCCGGGTCGTGGCGGTGCCGGAAGCGCAGCCGGTCAGCAGCAGCGTCACCGTGACCAGTCCGACGATGGGGGCGCGGCGACGGATGCGGCGGCGGGTCACAGCGGTGTCTGCCAGCCGGAGATGAGGGTCTGCAGGTGGGCGATGAGGTCGCCCCAGACGCCGGTGACCTCGGCGATGCCGACCGCGACGAGCAGCACGCCACCGGTGCGCATCACGGCGACCGCGTGCCGGCGGGCGAACCCGAACACCCGGAACGCCCGGGTGACCCCGGCGGCGGCGGCGATGAACGGGATGCCGAGCCCGGCCGCGTAGGTGAACGCCAGCAGGGCACCCCGGCCGGCGCCGCCGGTGGTGGTCGACAGGGCGAGGACCGCGGCCAGGGTGGGGCCGATGCACGGGGTCCAGCCGATCCCGAACAGCACCCCGAGCAGTGGTGCGCCGGCGAGCCCGGCCCGCGGCCGGTAGGTCAGCCGGAGGGTCCGACCGAGCAGCGGGACCCGCCACAGCAGGCCGGCGGTGACCAGCCCGAGGGCGATGGTGAGCACCCCCAGGACGCGGGTGACGGTCTGCTGGTGGACTAGCAGGGTGGTGCCGAGGGCGCCGAACGCGGCGCCGTAGCTGGTGAACACGGTGGCGAACCCGAGGACGAACAGCAGCGACCCGGCGAAAGTGCGGCTGGTGCGGACTCGTGCCCGGCGGCCGGGTCGCGCGGCCACCGTCACCGCGGTACCGCCGGCCGCGTCGCTGGCGAGGTCACCGTCCGGGCCCGGCTCCCCGCCGGGCTGTGACGGGGTGCCGCGGCCGTCGGTGTGGGCTTCGGCGCCGGCGGTGCCGGCCAGGTAGCCGAGGTAGCCGGGCAGCAGCGGCAGGCAGCACGGGGACAGGAACGACACCAGCCCGGCCGCCAGCGCGACCGGCAGCGCGAGCAGCAGCGGGCCGGAGGTCACCAGCTCGCCGGCATCGGCCGACGTCATGAGCCGCCCCCCTTCTCCTGCGCGGTGCGTCGCGGCTCGGTGCGGGTGTCGTCGATCAGGCCGCGCAGCGTGGGGTAGGTGACGGCGCCGATGACGCGGGCGGCGATGCGGCCGCGGGCGTCGACGACGAGGGTGGTGGGGACCGCGGAGACCGGGATGGTCCGGCCGAACGCGAGCATCAACCGGCCGTCGTCATCGACCAGACTCGGGTAGCCGATGGCGAACTCGCGGACGAACGCGCGCGCGGCGGCGTCGTTGTCGCGGGTGCCGATGCCTACGAACCGCACCCCGTCGGCCTTGGTGTCCTCGAACGCGCGACGCAGGTCCGAAGCCTCCTCGCGGCACGGGCCGCACCACGACCCCCACGTGTTGACGACCACGACGTGACCGCGCCAGTCCGCGACATCGAGCAGGTCGCCGTCCAGGGTGTGGCCGGCCAGCCGGGGCAGCGCCGGGCGGTCCGCCGGCGCCCATCGGGTCAGCCCGGTCGCGACCTCCGCGCTGGCTGCCGTGCCACCCGAGCCGCCGTACACCCGGTCGCCGGACGGTGAGCCGCCGCAGCCGACCAGCAGCACCGCCGCCGCGACGACGGCCGCGGCAGTTAGCGACCGCCCGCGTGCCCTCCGCGCCCGCGGGCTCGTCCTGGCGCGCATCACCCTCCTTCGGTCCGCCGCACCGCACTACTATCGCGCATCGTAGGTGGTGGTGCGCGAGGTACCTCGGGGAAGGGCTCCTCGCGCTACCGATCTCCGCACGATCAGAACGGCTCGCCTGATCGAGGACTAGCAGGAAGTCGCTGGATCTATGGCTGCTGCGCGCAGCCCAATCAGCAACCGTCCCCGACTACCCCCACAGAAGGAGAGTGATGTGCTTCTGCAGGTCAGAGCGGAGGGCGTGGTGTCCGAGTTCAGGACATTGTTCACACCTGTCGCGGGACATCGTTCACACCCTAGGCCGAGGGGTGAGCGATGGGCATGGCGCAACTGGTTGTCACCGCGGTGCTGGTCGAGGGCCGCTCCAAGAGCGAGGTGGCGGCAGTACGGGGTGGCCCGCCGCTGGGTGATCACTCTGGTGCAGCGGTTCCTCGCCGAGGGCGAGACCGCGCTCGAGCCCCGGTCGCGGCGCCCGCACACCAGCCCGGAGCGGATCTCCCAGGCGGTGGAGGACGAGATCGTCGCGCTGCGCAAGGAGCTGGACAAGGACGGCCACGAGGCCGGCGCCGCCACGATCGCCTACCAGCTCCGGCCGATCGGCGAACACCAATGCGATCGGCCCTCGGGAAAATCGGCTGGCGGCAACGCGCATGAGAAGCACAGCGGCGACGCGGAAGGTTCTGACCGCATGACCATCCGCGCCCAGCGACCGGCGCCCGCATCCAGGGGCAGCAGGACCCGCTCGAACCTGGACCCTGGTGAGCCTTCGCCACACACTGCGCCGCCCATTTAGGATGCTGCCGTCTGGCTGGCTCGGACCCGAGCTGCACGTCATGCTGATCACGCGTACGACACTGGCCGTGGTACGTGACCGTGCTTCTGGCATCGCAAGGATGCCCTGGCGTCGGAGCCGCGCAGAGCAGCCATCAACGGGTTGTGTGGGAGGCGTGGACCATGGCCGACGTTCTCGACCGAGCACGCGAGGTGTTCGAGGAGGGGAGTTGGGGAGAGGCGTTCACCCGATTCTTAGCCGCTGACACCGAGCAGCCGCTCGTGGCCGAGGACCTGGAACGGTTGGCGGTCGCTGCACAGCTGGTGGGAGCGGACGAGCTGTCCGCAGCGACGTGGGAGCGCGCCCATCTTCAACTCCTGGACAGGGGCGAGGTCGAGCGGGCGGTGGGGTGCGCGTTCTGGCTCGCCTCCGGCCTTTTGAGCCGCGGCCAGATGGCGCGGGGCGGCGGTTGGGTCGGCCGCGCCCAGCGGCTGGTTCACGAGCACGGGCTCGACTGCGTTGAGCAGGGCCTTCTCCTGATCCCGCTGGCGCTGCGGGCCCTCGAGGAGGGCGACCCGGCCCGGGCTCACGACACCTTCGAAGACGCGATCGCCGTCGGTCAGCGGTTCGGTGCGCCCGACCTGGTGACGCTCGGTCGGCTGGGACAGGGCCGCTCGCTGATTGTGATGGGGCGAGACGCTGAGGGCCTGGCGTTGCTGGACGAGGCGATGGTTGCGGTGACGGCGAAAGAGGTCTCTCCGATCGTGGCCGGCCGCGTCTACTGTGC
>JBOGDY010000297.1:0-3537 GCA_050742955.1 Actinomycetes bacterium
ACCGACGTGGGCCGGCTCGGCATCCGGACCGGCTCCATCACCGCGTCCGCCGACCAGGTGCGGGTGGCGCTGACCGGTCGCGGAGGGCACACCGCGCGCCCGCACCTGACCGGTGACCTGGTCTACGCCCTGGGCCGCGTCGTCACCGAATTGCCGGCGGCGCTGGGCCGCCGGGTCGACCCGCGGGCGTCCCTCAGCGTGGTCTGGGGGCGGGTAGTGGCGGGGCGGGTGGCCAACGCCATCCCCCAGGAGGGGGAGGTGGAGGGCACGCTGCGCTGCCTGGACCGGGCGGCCTGGCAGGTCGCGCCGGCGCTGGTGGAGGAGCTCGTGCAGGCGATCGTCGCCCCCTACGGCGTCACGGCGACCGTCGACTACACCCGCAACGTGCCACCGGTGGAGAACGAGGCGACCAGCATCGACCTGCTCACCCGGGCGGTCGAGGCGACCGAGGGACCGGACGCCGTGATGACCACCGAGCAGAGCCTCGGCGGCGAGGACTTCGCGTGGTACCTCGACGCCGTCCCCGGTGCGCTGGCCCGCCTCGGTGTCCGGCGACCGCACGAGACCGCGGAGATCGACCTCCACCAGGGGCTGTTCGATGCGGACGAAAGGGCCATATCGGTCGCCGCCCGGGTGCTGGTGGCGGCGGCGCTCCTCTCGTTCGGGTAACGGCTCGGTTGACTTTGCGCGTCCTTGCCCGACCTTGAGCCGGGACACGGCTAGAGTGCGCCACGCCCGACCGGCCTAGGTCGGGCACGGACGGGCGCTCTGCCCGCCGGTTGCATGGAAGGAGACACCCCTTGCGACGGGTGAACAAGCTTGCCTCGGCGATCTTCGCCGCGGCCCTCGTCCTCACCGCGTGCGGCGGGGACGACACCGCCGAGCCCACCCCGGGCGAAGACACGACCAGCGCGGCCGCGAAGAGCGACCTCAAGGTCGGCCTGGCCTACGACATCGGCGGCCGCGGCGACCAGTCCTTCAACGACTCCGCGGCCGCTGGTCTGGACAAGGCCAAGGACGAGCTCGGCATCGAGACCCAGGAGGCCGAGGCCGCGACCGGCGAGGCCGAGTCGGCCAAGGAGGAGCGTCTCCGCCAGCTCGCCGACGCGGGCTACAACCCGATCATCGCGGTGGGCTTCGCCTACTCCGGCTCCCTCGCCAAGGTTGCGCCGGAGTACCCGGACGTCAACTTCGCCATCATCGACGACGCGGGGGCGAAGGGCGACAACATCGCGAACCTGACGTTCGCGGAGCACGAGGGCTCCTTCCTGGTCGGCGTCATCGCGGCACTGAAGTCGCAGTCCGGCACGGTCGGTTTCGTCGGCGGCGTCAACGTGCCGCTGATCAACAAGTTCGAGGCCGGCTTCAAGGCCGGCGTCGAGGCGGGCAAGGCCGGCACCAAGGTCGAGTCGACCTACCTGACCCAGCCGCCGGACTTCTCCGGGTTCACCGACGCGGCCAAGGGCAAGACCGCAGCAGCCGGCCTCATCGACGGCGGTGCGGACGTGGTCTACCACGCGGCCGGCGGCTCCGGCGGCGGCGTCTTCGAGGCCGCCCAGGCCGGCAACGCCAAGGCGATCGGTGTGGACTCCGACCAGTACAACACCGCCGACGCCGCAGTGAAGGACGTCATCATCTCGTCCATGCTCAAGAAGCTGGACGTCGCGGTGTTCGACTTCATCACCGCCGTGAACGACGACAACTTCAAGCCGGGCGAGACGGTCTACGACCTCAAGGTCGACGGTGTGGGCTACTCCACGACCGGCGGTCAGGTCGACGACATCGCGAGCCAGGTCGAGGAGTTCAAGGCCAAGATCGTCAGCGGGGAGATCACCGTCCCGAGCAGCTGACGATTTCGGCATGATCGGGCGGACCTGAGGCTTCGGGCCCGGGGAGGCGGTAGCGTCTCCCCGGGCCCGAACCGTTGTTCAGCCACCGTCGCTGTCGGCCCTGCCGTTGTCGACTCGTCGGCGACCCCCGTCGGCGACCGAGGGTGCCAGCCACTGCCGGGAGGATCAGCCATCACGACCACCAGCAGCCAGGCGCATGCCCCCGACGCCGCCGTGGCGGCGGTGGAGCTGCGCGAGATCACCAAGCGGTTCCCTGGTGTCGTGGCGAACCGCGACATCAACATCACCGTGCGCCGCGGCACGGTGCACGCCATCGTCGGCGAGAACGGCGCCGGCAAGTCGACGCTGATGAACGTCCTCTACGGCATGCACCGCCCGGACGAGGGGTCCGTCTCCGTCGAGGGGCGTGAGGTGGCCTTCCACTCCCCGGCCGACGCGATCGCCAGCGGCGTCGGCATGGTGCACCAGCATTTCATGCTCGCGGACAACCTGACTGTGCTCGAGAACGTCGTGCTCGGCAACGAGCCCAAGCGTGCCGGCGGTTTCATCGACTTCGAGCAGGCGCGGAGGCGCATCACCGAGATCTCCGACGCCTACGGGCTCGACGTCGAGCCCGACGTGATGGTCGAGCAGCTCGGGGTGGGCGACCGGCAGCGGGTCGAGATCCTCAAGGTCCTCTACCGGGGAGCCCAGATCCTCATCCTCGACGAGCCGACGGCGGTGCTGGTGCCGCAGGAGGTCGACGAGCTGTTCGGCAACCTGCGCGAGCTGAAGGCCGAGGGTCTCACGGTCATCTTCATCTCGCACAAGCTGGACGAGGTGCTCTCGGTCGCCGACGAGATCACCGTGATCAGGCGCGGCACCACCGTCGCCACGGTCGACCCGCAGGGGGTCACCTCGCGACAGCTCGCCGAGCTCATGGTCGGCAGCGAGCTGCCCTCGCCGGAGACCCGCGAGTCCACCGTGACGGACGTCGAGATGCTCGAGGTCGCCGGGCTCACCGTGCGCTCGCCAGGGGGGCGCCCCCTGCTCGAGGACGTCTCCTTCACGATCCACAAGGGCGAGGTGCTCGGCATCGCCGGCGTGGAGGGCAACGGGCAGGCCGAGCTCGTCGAGGCGATCATGGGGATGCGTCCGGTCGAGACCGGTCGGATCGAGCTCGCCGACCACGACATCAGCGCCTGGCCGACCCGTGCGCGACGGGAGGCCGGCATCGGCTACATCCCGGAGGACCGCCACCGCCACGGCCTGCTGCTCGAGGCGCCGCTGTGGGAGAACCGGATCCTCGGGCACCAGACGCGGGAACCGAACAACAAGGGACCGCTCATCGACCGCAGGGGAGCCAGGCGCGACACCCAGCGCATCGTGGACGCCTACGACGTGCGCACCCCGGGCATCGACGTCCTGGCGTCCGCGCTGTCCGGAGGCAACCAGCAGAAGCTGATCGTGGGCCGGGAGATGGGCAGCGACCCGGTGCTGCTGATCGCGTCGCACCCCACGCGCGGCGTCGACGTGGGTGCCCAGGCAGCCATCTGGGACCACATCAAGGACGCCCGCCATCGCGGTCTCGCGGTGCTGCTGATCTCCGCAGACCTCGACGAGCTCATCGGGCTCTCGGACACCATCGAGGTGATCCTGCGAGGACGTCTCGTGGCCGAGGTCGACCCTCGTTCCGTCACCCCCGAGG
>JBOGDY010000298.1:0-3473 GCA_050742955.1 Actinomycetes bacterium
TCCAACGGCAGCGAACGGTCCGCCCAGGTCGCCGCGTCGGCGGAGTCGACGCAGTAGAGCTTCACCCGGCCGGCGTCGAGCATCCACCGGACGGCATCGACCATGCCGTTGTTCTCGAAGTCCCAGGCGCTGCCGGCCTCGGACGGGAACACCAGCACCGGGCGGCCCCAGTGGCCGTAGGACAGCACCTGGCCGCGCCAGCCGCCCGCCGCCGGGAGCTCGACGTGCTTCATCGGCTGAGCTGCGGCAGCAGACCGGTCAGGTGCGGGTCGAACGCGTCACGCCAGGCCGTGTAGTTGTGCGTGTCGCGAACCTCGTGCAGCTCGGTCGGGTAGCCCTGCGCCGCCAGAGCCCGGGCCATGACCCGGTTGTTCTCGATGTTCTCCTCTATCCCGCCGCAGGTGAGGACCGTCGGCACCGGGCTCCGGTGCCCGCCCGCGCGCAGCACCTCGTCGACAGCCCGCACGATCCGGTGATAGTGCGGGAAGCGGCGTTCATGGGCGTCGTGGCGGGGGTGGAAGAAGCTGCCGGACTGCAGGAACATCGCGTCGAAGGTGCCGGCCCGTCGCCGCTGCGCGTGCAGAACGGCGAGGGCGCCGAGGCTGGCTCCCATCCCCACGACCGCCGTGGTCGGGACCTCCTCGCGCAGCCGCGGGACGATGGCGAGCCCGAGGGCCCGGGTGTAGGCGCCGTTCGCGGCGTACCACTCGTCGCGTGGGCCGGGGGAGAGCAGGGCGGCGCGTACCGGGGGGAGCTCGCCACCGTCCACCCGGGACGAGAGGTACGCCGTGAGGCCGGCGAGCTCGGCGTACTCCGGTCCGTCGTGGACGACCAGCAGCGGCAGCGCGACATCGGGGTCGACCCCGGCCGGTGACCACAGCCGAGCCTGCACGTCGAGGCGCAGCGCCCGGGCGGCGACCGACAAGTCGCGCGACGAACCCGGAGGCGGGTCGTCGTCGAGCCAGCGGGGTGGCTCGTAGCCGGGCATCAGCAGGACCGACTTGTCCCCGAAGGCGCCGCGGGCGAGCAGGGGGTTCGCGGGGTCGGTGACCGTCTCCGTGCCGCCGCCCGGATGCGCCAGCTCGAGGAGGTACTCCATCCGGTCGACGGCCGGGCGGGGCAACCGCAGGGCCCACCCGTCGTCGGTGCGGCCGAACGCGAGCCGGTCGCCCGGCACCCGCGCCTCCTGGTGCAGCCGGACGCCGGCCAGCCGGTGGCCGGGGTCGGCGAACCGGAAGGTCAGGGTGCTCGCGTCGGCGGTCGGACCGGCGTCGAGGTCGGGGTCGGCGCAGCGCATCAGGCCTGGCACCCTAACCCGCGCCGGTGGCATCCGATGGGCATCTCGGGCCTTCGCCGGAGGAGAGTCGGAGGCCTGGCCGGAACCGGTTCTTGACGCCGGCTCTGTGAGTGGCTACTAATATTAGTTGTGACTAATGAGTCGGTGGTCTTCGCGGCGCTCGGGGACCCGACCCGGCGGGCGGTGCTCGAGCGGCTGCGCGAAGGTCAGCGGTCGGTGGGACAGATCGCGGCCGACCTGCCGGTCACGCAGTCCGCCGTCTCGCAGCACCTGCGGGTGCTGCGGGAGGCCGGCCTGGTGAGCGAGCGCCGAGAGGGGGCCCGACGGCTCTACCGCGTCGACCTCGACGGGCTGGGCGAGCTGCGCGGCTACGTGGACGGCTTCTGGGACGCCGCGCTCGCGTCGTTCCGCGACTTCGCAGAAGGGGAACGGTCATGACGACCTCCGACCACGCCACCTCCGGGACCCTCGCGCCCGTCCGCCGCAGCGTGCACGTGCGGTGCGCCCCCGAGCAGGCGTTCCGCGTCTTCACCGACCGCATCGGCGACTGGTGGCCACTGCTGAGCCACAGCGTCTACGAGGCCGAGTCGGCCGCGGTCGCCTTCGAGGACGGCCTGCTCGTCGAGCAGTCCTTGGCGGGGGAGCGCAGCGTGTGGGGGACGGTCACGGGCTGGGAGCCTCCGCACCGGCTCTCGCTCACCTGGCACCCGGGAACCGACCCCGAGCGACCCACCGCCGTCGAGGTCGTGTTCCGTCCCGAGGGTGAGGGCACCACCGTCGAGCTCGTGCATCACGGCTGGGAGCTCCTGGGGGAGCGGGCGCCACGGACCCGCGAGTCCTACGACCGCGGGTGGCCGGCCGTGCTGGACCGCTTCGGGTCGGCCGCCGACGAGGCGGCCTGAGCTCCTGGTCGCCACGGGCGTCACAGCAGGGACAGCTGCCCGGCCGCGTCGGTCGCCGGCGTCGTCGTACGGCAGGTGGTGTCGCGCCGGGGGGAGCCGCGGAACGTGGGTGACCGACCGACGCCGTGGTCGGCGGCCATGGTGCGGACCTTCTCGGTTATCGCCCGCTGGTAGGCCTGCGGGGCATAGGGCCGACTGCCGTAGAGCTCGGCGTAGCGGGGCAGCAGGTCGGGCCGCTCGCGGCGCATCCAGGCCTGCCACCACTCACGTGCTCCGGGCCGCAGGTGCAGCACGATCGGCGAGACGTAGGCCGCGCCGGCGGCCGCGATGGCCAGGACGGTTGCCTCCAGCTGCGCGTCGGAGTCGGTGAGGAACGGCAGCACAGGTGCCATCAGCACGCCGCACGGGATGCCCGCGTCGGTCAGCTCTCGGACGACCTCGAGCCGGCGTCGGGGCGGCGGTGCCCCGGGCTCGACGGCGCCTCGGATGTCACGGTCGACCGAGCCGACGGACACGGCGGCCGACACGTCCGTCACCCTCGCCGCGGCGACGAGCAGGTCGACGTCGCGGAGGATGAGAGCGCTCTTGGTGAGGATGGAGAACGGGTTGGCTGCGTCGCTCAGTGCACCGATGATGCCGCGCATCAGCCGGTAGCGGCCCTCGAGCCGCTGGTAGCAGTCGACGTTGGTCCCCATCGCGACGTGCTCGTGGCGCCACGACGCGCGGCCCAGCTCGCTGCGCAGCACCTCACCCACGTTGGTCTTGACGACGATCTGCGAGTCGAAGTCGTGACCCGCGTCGAGGTCGAGGTACTCGTGCGTCTTACGGGCGAAGCAGAACACGCACGCGATGGTGCAGCCTCGGTAGGGGTTGACCGTCCACCGGAATGGCACCCGGGACGCTGCCGGCACCTTGTTCAGCGCGGAGCGGGCCGTCACCTCGTGGACGGTGATGCCGCGGAACTCCGGGGTGTTGAACGTCCGGGTGACGGCTCCCCGCGGCAGTAGCGGCAGCGCCGCCGTCGTTGGGGCGCCGTCCTCCGTGAGCCGCAGCCCGTCCCATCGCACCCGGCTAGTAGAACACCTGTTCGATGAAGCGGCAAGGACTCTTCGCCTGTTCTGGGGACGTGGACCGAGTCGGGTTTCGCGTTAGACTAAGTCACATGACTAAGTCCGTCTACAGCGTTCACGAGGCGAAGACGCACCTGTCACGACTCCTGCAGGACGTCGAGGCGGGAGAGGAGGTGCTGATCTCTCGCCGGGGGGAGGTCGTCG
>JBOGDY010000299.1:0-3468 GCA_050742955.1 Actinomycetes bacterium
CGTAGACCAGGTCACCGGTCAGGTGCGGGCGCGCGGTGTGCCCTCCGCGACCGGTCAGCGCCACCCGCACCTGGTCGGCGGACGCGGTGATGGAGCCGGTCCGGATGCCGAGCCGGCCCACGTCGGTTCGGGGGTCGCAGTGCAGCGCGAAGATGCGCTCAACGTCGCGCAGGCCGCCCGCCTCCATCACGGCGAGGGCACCGCTGCGTGCGGACTCCTCGGCGGGCTGGAAGATCAGGCGCACCCGGCCGGGGAGGTGGCCGTCCCGCTCGAGGTCGCGCAGCACCAGGCCGGTGCCGAGCAGCGCGGCCGTGTGCACGTCGTGCCCGCAGGCGTGGCAGACTCCTGGCACCGTCGAGGCGTAGGGCACGTCCTTGCGGTCGTGCAGCGGCAGTGCGTCGAGGTCGGCACGCAGGGCCACGACCCGGTCGCCCTGCCCCACGTCGCAGACCAGGCCGGTCCCCGCAGGCAGGACGTGGGGTTCGAGCCCCGCCGCCACCAGCCGTTCCCGCAGCAGCCGGGTGGTGCGCACCTCGGCCCAGGACAGCTCGGGGTGGGCGTGCAGGTCGCGCCGCACCGAGACGAGCTCGTCGGCGTAGCCCTTGACGAGGGCCGCCAGGTCGGCGGGCAGCGGACGGGTGGGCCTGATGGACACCGGCCGACCCTACCGCCCGGACCGGGTCGTCAGGTGGCGTCCGGCGGCCGGTAGACGCCCCAGACGTCCCGCAGCGCGTTGCACACCTCCCCGACGGTCGCGCGGGCTCGCAACGCGTCGTGCATGGGGTACATCAGGTTGCCGGTCCCCTCCGCGGTGCGGCGCAGCGCGTCCAGCTGGGACCGGACCGCGGCACCGTCGCGGTCGGCCCGCAGGGCCTGCAGCCGCTGGGCCTGCTGGGCCTCGATCGCGGGATCGACGCGTGACGGCTCGTAGCGCTCGTCGTCGGGACGGGCGTACCTGTTCACGCCCACCACGGTGCGGGTGCCGTCCTCGATCGAGCAGGCCACGTCGTACGCCGATCGCTCGATCTCCCGTTTCTGGTACCCGGCCTCGATCGCCTCCACCGCGCCGCCGAGGTCCTCGACCGCCTGCATCAGCTCACGCGTCGCCGCCTCCACGTCGTCCGTCAGCGACTCGACCGCGTAGGAGCCGGCGAACGGGTCCACCGTGGCGGTGAGGTCGGACTCGTGCGCGATGACCTGCTGGGTCCGCAACGCCAACCGGGCCGCCTTCTCGGTGGGCAGCGCGATGGCCTCGTCGTAGGAGTTGGTGTGGAGTGACTGGGTGCCGCCCAGCACCGCGGCCATCGCCTGCACGGTGACCCGGACCAGGTTGACCTCGGGCTGCTGCGCGGTGAGCTGCACGCCGGCGGTCTGGGTGTGGAAGCGCAGCATCAGGGACTTGGGGTTCTGCGCGCCGAACTCGTCGCGCATCATCCGCGCCCAGATGCGCCGGGCCGCGCGGAACTTCGCCACCTCCTCGAGGAGGGTCGTGCGCGCCACGAAGAAGAAGGACAGCCGGGGCGCGAAGTCGTCGACCGCCAGCCCCGCGTCCAGCGCCGCCTGCACGTAGGCCTTGGCGTTGGCCAGCGTGAACGCCACCTCCTGCGCCGGGGTGGCTCCGGCCTCGGCCATGTGGTAGCCGGAGATGGAGATCGTGTTCCAGCGCGGGATCTCCTTGTGGCAGTAGCCGAAGACGTCGCTGATCAGCCGCAGGGACGCCTTGGGCGGGTAGATGTAGGTGCCGCGGGCGATGTACTCCTTGAGCACGTCGTTCTGGATCGTGCCGGTGAGCCGGCCGGGGTCGACCCCCTGTTCCTCACCGACGAGCTGGTAGAGCAGCAGCAGCAGCGAGGCCGGCGCGTTGATGGTCATCGACGTGGAGACCTCGCCGAGAGGGATCCCGTCGAAGAGGGTGTGCATGTCGTCGACCGAGTCGATCGCCACCCCGACCTTGCCGACCTCGCCGTGCGCCTTGGGGTCGTCGGAGTCGTAGCCCATCTGGGTCGGCAGGTCGAAGGCCACCGAGAGACCGCCGGTCCCTGCCTCCACCAGCCGGTGGTAGCGCTCGTTGGACTCCTTCGCGGTGCCGAACCCGGCGTACTGGCGCATGGTCCAGGGCCGGCCGGTGTACATGTTCGGGTAGACCCCGCGGGTGAACGGGAACGCGCCCGGAGCGCCCAGCCGCTCGTCGGGGTCCCAGCCGTCGAGGGCGTCCGGCCCGTACACCGGCTCGATCGGCACGCCCGACTCCGAGTCGCGTGACATGACCGGAGCCTAACGCCGCGCGTGCCTGTCACCCCTGCGCAGGGGTTCGGGCGTCAGCTCCAGAACTCGTCCGTGCCGTACTGGTCGCCGGTCGTGGCCCAGGCCTCCGTCATCCGCCCGTCGCGGACGTGGAAGACGAGCACGGCGTTGTCCCGCAGAGACTTCCCGGCGCGCTTCCCGGACACGGCGTACGCCGCGAAGACGTGCTCGTCGTTGCCCACGATGTCGTGCACGTCCACCGCGAAGGTGCCCTCCGACAGGGCCACCGTCCTCCCGAAGAAGCCGAGGACCTCCTCGATGCCCTTGTAGCTTCCCGACAGGGGGCTACGTCCGGGTACGTGCCAGATGGCATCCGGGGCGATGATCCGCCTCAAGGTGTCCATGTCACCGGCCGAGAACGCAGCGAACCCCTCTCGGACGGTCTCCTCGTTCGGGTGTGCCATGGCAGGGCTCCTTCCGGTCGGTGGGACCTCTCCGCTCTACTCCGCCGCAGCCCTCGGGGCAACCCCGTCGGTCGGCGTCCACCGGTCCGGGTCGGACACACCGATGACGGTGGCACGCGGACATGTCGGACGCGGACGCCCTATCTTGGAGGCCGCCATGAAGCCCTCCCCCACCCGGGTCGCCGCCCTCGCCGCGCTGTGCGCACTCCTGCTCCCCGCGGGACCGGCGAGCGCCGCGACGACGGAGTCCGCGCCGGGGCCCGTCGGTGGACCGAGGCTCGGCAGCACCGGGGTGGTGGTCGACGCTCCCGCGGGCACCCGGCCGCTGCCCCGCCTGTCCGCCCGCTCGTTCGTTCTGGCCGACGCCGGCAGCGGCGACGTGCTGGCGGCGCGCGACCCGCACGGTCGGCTGCGCCCGGCGAGCACACAGAAGATCCTGACCGCGCTCACGCTGCTGCCCGAGCTCGACCCGGCAACCGTCTACACGGCGACCTTCGATGACGCGAACGTCGAGGGCAGCAAGGTCGGGGTCGTGCCCGATGCCACCTACACGGTGCACAACCTGTTCGAGGGCCTGATCCTGATGTCCGGCAACGACGCGGCGAACGCCCTGGCGCGCGCAGCGGGTGGCGTTCGCCGGACGGTCGCGAAGATGAACACCACGGCTCGAGAGCTGGGCGCCCTGGACACCACCGTGCGCAACCCGAGCGGGCTGGACGCGCCGGGACAGCTCACATCGGCGTACGACCTGGCCCTGCTC
>JBOGDY010000300.1:0-3464 GCA_050742955.1 Actinomycetes bacterium
CGGCAGGGCGGCACCCCGGCAGCGCTAGATCGCGGCGATCTCTCTCGCCAACGGCCAGGCGTTCGGCTTGCAGCCCTGCATCCCCTTGGACTGCTGCTGCATCACCGGCGCCAGCCCGCCGGGCGACGAGCAGAACCGGTGCCCCGACCCCAGCCAGTGCCCGGTCTCGTGGTTGACGACCATCTGCCGGTACTGCTTCAACGGTCCCGGGAAGTACGGCGACCCGAACCGCCACCGGTTCTGGTTGATGATCACGTAGCGGCCGACGCGGCAGCTGTACATCGTGGAGCACACCGACGAGTAGGACGGCAGGTACCGCGCCTCCGACATCACCACCGTGAACGAGCCGCCGGTCGACACCCGCGTGAAGCGCCGGTGCGCCCGCATCCACCCGCGCTCATCGGCGTACGTCTCTGCGACGAACGCACGGAAGAACGACATGTCGGCGACGATGGCACCACGGGTGCGCACCACGTAGGTGTGCAGCCGGTATACGTCCAGCCGCGGCAGCTTCGCGACGGCGGCCAGGTGCCACGAGTCGGCCGGCCGCACGACCCGGTAGCTGCGGAAGCCCGTCGACGGCTGCCCGACGGTGAACGCGTAGGTGCTCGACGAGCTGAGCTTGGTGCTCGTCACCTGCCGCCACGCGCCCGACGACCAGCGCTGGAGATATACCCGTGCGCCCGGGTGCGCCGGCCCGACCGCGCCGCGGACGGTGACGCTGCGCCCGACGCGGACGGCGGTGCGGCTCAGCCGGGCGGTGAGCGAATGACGGACGGAGACGGTGCGGGCCGGGCTGGTGGCGGCCGTCGTGGCCGCGCCGCCGGGGTGCCTCAGCCGGAAAACCTGTGTGTACGACGGGGAGCGGGCGAACCGGACCCCCCCGTCGGCTGCCGTCTGGGAGGTGGCGACCGTGATCCACGCCCCTGCGGAGGTGCGGCGCTGCAAGTCCACCGGCTGGTCCGCGATCCCGGTCGAGCTGCCCGCGTTGGTCAGCCGTCCGGTTACCGCGGTGGACCTGCCGTAGACGATGGTGGCCGGGCTCACCGCCGACGACAGGGTGGTCGGCACCACGTCGGCGTGTGCGGCGCTGCCGGGGAGCAGCAGGGTGCCGGGCACGACGGCGACGGCGACGCCGAGGGCGATGCGGGCCAGCCGGCGCGCGGAGAGGACGAACACGGAGTACCCCCCGGGGAAAGCCAAAGTGGACAGGCTGTGCGAAAGCGTAGGCGTCCGGACGGACGGGCCGGGAGCATTCGCCGAACAGTGATCCTTGGTGTCATCGGCTCGCAGGCATCGATAGTCAAGCAATTTCGATCATTCGGCCACGGCGCGGTCATCTTCCTGCTTCCATGTACCTCAACCTCATGACGAGGGGGGGCCTTTAGTCATGACACTCACGACCAGCACGGTCTCGATCCCGCCGCTCGGCGATGGCGAGACCGACAGCATGCGCGGGCGGCACGGCCGGCGACGCCGCAGGCGGCAGTGGACCGGGCTGATCCTGCTCGTCGTGCTCGCCCTCGTGCTGTCCTCCGTCGCGTTCGTCTGGTTCCGGCTGAACTCCTACGCGGGAGCTGTCAAGCGGCTGCCGGCGCACGAGGCGTTCCCGGCGGCGGCCGGGCGGCCGGCCAAGGCGGCCGTGGCGCAGGGGTCGCTGACGTTCCTGCTGGTCGGCTCGGACCGTCGGGCGGACGCGCAGACGACTGGTGAGAACGCGACCGGCAAGGCCTTCCGTTACGGCGCGCAGCGGACCGACACGATCATGCTGGTCCATCTGTCGAGGAAGCGGGACAAGGCATACGTCGTGTCCCTCCCTCGCGACTCGTGGGTGGACGTGCCGGGACACGGCATGGCCAAGATCAACGCCGGCTACTCATGGGGCGGCCCGCCGCTGCTGATCGAGACGATCGAGGGACTGAGCAAGGTCCGCATCGACCACCTGGCGATCATCGACTTCGAGGGCTTCCGCAGCATGACGAGCGCCCTGGGCGGGGTCGACGTCAAGGTCCGGGAGACCACGACCGACCCGCGGTCCGGCCGCACTTTCGTCAAGGGCCCGAACCATCTCGAGGGTCAGGCGGCGCTGGACTTCGTCCGGCAGCGCTATGGGCTTCCCCGCGGCGACCTCGACCGGGTCGAGCGCCAGCAGCGGTTCATGAAGGCGCTGCTGTCCAAGGCCATCGACGGAAGCACGCTGACCAACCCGCTCAAGCTCGACGACTTCCTCGAAGCGGCGACCGGCGCGGCCACCGTGGACGAGGACCTCGACAACGGCGAGATGCGATCGCTGGCGATGAGCCTGCGCAAGCTGCACGCACGCGACATGGCGTTCATGACGGCGCCGGTGTCGGGCTTCGGGCGGGAGGGCGCGCAGAGCGTCGTCTACCTCGACCCGGCCGAGACCAAGGAGCTGTTCAAGGCGATGCGGCGGGACGTCATGGACGGCTACGTCGCGACGCACACGGACTCCATCGTCTGGGCCGGCCGCTGACGGGGCTGGCCTCCGGCTAAGTCCGCGCGCACCCCGCCGTACGGGCGCCATCGCCCTTGTGCTCTGCCACGAAATATGGGGCAGAGCACAGGCGGGTGAGAGGGTGCGTGGAAACCCGAGCGCGGGCGCTGTCGGGGCAGGCTCGGGCAATCCGGGCCGAGCCGCGAAAGGGCGCCCGCGGGCCTCGTTGACAGCCACCGCGTCCGGTGCTGGATTGGCACAGGACGTCGCGGGATCTCCTGGGTGTGGGGCGGCGTGAGCGGAGGGGCACGCCCATGACGCACCTCAGGTTCAGCACGCGCCGGCTGCTGGTAGTCGCAGCCGGCGTCACCGCACTCACCACGGCCATCGGCGTGATGCCTGCGGCCGCCGACGACAACGGCAGCGGCCTCAAGCCGGTCATCGAGGGGCTGGACGGCCCGCGCGGGCTCTCGACGTTCCACGACGGCCGCATCCTCTTCTCCCAGGGCGACGGCTCCGTCAGCGTCGCCGAGCGCGACGACGGGCAGTGGGAGACCCGGGAGCTAGGGGCGGTGCCGGCGGGCTTCATCGCGCCGGCCGTGGCATTCGGCCCGCACGGGCGGGTTTGGGTGCTCACCCCGGGTGGCGAGCCGGGCTCCGGCTCCAACACCCTCTACTACCTGAAGCGCGGTGAGGACCCCACAGCGTTCGCCGACATCGGCGCCTACCAGGTGACCGACCCCGACCCGTTCAACCTGGCGGACCCACCCGAGGAGTCCAACCCGTTCGGGCTCGCCACGCTGCCCGACCGCAGCGTGCTCGTTGCGGACGCGGCCGCCAACGACCTGCTGCGGGTGTTCCCCAACGGCGACATCGTCACGGTGGCGCGGCTCAAGCCGCGGACGGTCGAGGTCCCGGAGGAGCTGCCCGACACGACCCCCGACGGCGAGCCTTTGCCACCGGCCGGCGCGGAGATCCCGTCCGAGGGGGTCGCCACATCGGTGACCGT
>JBOGDY010000301.1:0-3462 GCA_050742955.1 Actinomycetes bacterium
TTGACCAGCCGGGCTCCCGCATTGGCTCTCGCGAGCAGCGGGACGGGGTCGGTCGACTCGATGAGCTCACCGATCTGCGGCATGGTGCGCGCGATCTGGTCGACGAAGCGCTGCAGGTAGTCCAGCAAGGCGGCCTTGAAGGCCTGGAAGTCCTCCCGGCCCAGGTCGTAGCGGGCCAGCACCTGGCTGAGGCTGGCGTAGAACGCCCGGGTGCTCGTGACGAGCCGCTCGAACTGCGCGAACAGGGTGGCGACCTGAGCGGCCACCACATCGGGGTCCGCCTCGGCGACGGACGTCTCGTCGTACGCGGCCAGGGTGCGCAAGCCGGCCAGGATGCCGCCGAGCATCTCGGTGGAGACCTCCCGGACCTCGTCGGTGGCGCTGAGCAGCTCCTCGACCTGCCGGTGGACGAGCTCCCCACGCTGGGTCAGCTGGTAGCGGGCCCGAGCCGTGAGGTACTCGCGGATGCTGCGGGCCTCGGTCTCGCGAGGGCTGCGGGTCAGGTTGCCCGACTGGACGAGGTAGGACAGGCGGGCGTCCACCAGGTCGACGTCGAGCTCGATCCCGTGCTGCGCGCTCAGACGGTCGACGACCTCCCGGGCGGACAGGTCGGACAGCAGCCCTGCGGTGCCCTCGGTGAAGACCCGCATCACGGCGACGTACTGCTCGGCCTCGTCGTTGACGGCGTAGCGCAGGGCGGAGAGCCTCAGCCTGTCGAAGGGGGCGCCGGTCATCAGGGGCGAGGATATCGACCACAGCGGGGCGGGCGAAGCAGAGCAAAGAGATTGACCACGAAAAGGACGACGAACGTCTGTTTGTGACCTACTCTCGTCGTAATGGACTGGAGGTGGGCTGGATGGCGTCACCACGCGCCGAACGAGCCAGCGGGCTTCCCGCACCGCTCGCGCGTACGCCTTTCGGAGTTCTCCGCCCGGCCGACGCCGCGGCCGTCTACGCGCGCCCCCGGCAGGAGTTCCAGCGTCTCACCGAACGCGGCGTACTCCACAAGCTCTCCAACGGCTACTACGCGACCGTCCCGGCGCACTCGCACGACCGAATCTGGCGGCCAAGCCTGGAGGCGGCTGCCTACGGGATCGCCGCTGCAGACTACGGAGTGCAGGGAGCGATGCTGATGGGGCTCAGCGCTGCCCGGCTGCATGGCGCCATCCCCCGGGGGCTCGCGGTCGCTGTCGTCGCCATCGACCGGAACAGGCCGCGCCTGACGCTGGCGGACCGGGACGCCACCGTGCTGTTCGTCCGCCGCGACACCGGCCGCCTCGACGCCGAGCGGGTCACCACTGACCTGGGAGCAGCTCTCGTCACGACCATCGAGCAGACGCTGCTCGACCTCGCGCACCGACCCGACCTCGGCGGCGCGCCCAACGAGGCCCAGGACGCGGTCCAGGCGTTGTGGCCGCGCGCCGACCCCGAGCAGCTCGAGTACATTGCTGGCGGACGGCGGTTGCGCACGGCGCTGCGGCGTGCCCGCGGCTGGGTGGGTGAGTAGGGGGTGCTCGACCCGGCCGAAGCGGCGGCAGTCGCGGAGGAGTTCGGCGTCTCGGACGATCAGGTGCGCCGCGACCACCTGCTGTCCCATCTGCTCGCGGTGCTCGCCCAGCAGCTCCCGGACGCAGTCATGTTCTTTGGCGGGACCGCGCTGGCCCGCACCCACCTGCCGCACGGGCGGCTCAGCGAGGATCTGGACCTGTTGGCAGTGCCGCAGCGCGCGGAGATTGTCGCCGACATCGAGGCGGCGCTCGCCACCGGCATCCGCCGCGAGTATGGCCGGCTGACTTGGGACCCTCCGCTCTCCGAGGTGAAAGATACGATCCCGGCGGTGCTACGCACCCACGACGGTCTGATCGTGCGGGTCCAACTGCTCGGGCCAACCGGCCAACCGGAGTGGCCGACCGAGCGCCGCCCGCTTCACCAGCGCTACAGCGACGCACCACCCGCGACCCTCGTGGTGCCGGTCCTGCCCGCGTTCGTTGCATCCAAGGCCGCCGCCTGGCACGACAGGCACGCGCCGCGAGACCTGTACGACCTGTGGGGCCTGGCCGCGCTCGGCGCACTCAACGCCGACGCAGCGGGTCTGTTCGCCCGGCTCGGTCCTACCGGGCACCCGCCGCGACCGTGGATGTTCAGCGACCCGCCGGTTGCCGCAGACTGGTCGACCCAGCTCGGTGGACAGACCCGCATCGCCGTCGGACCGGCCGAGGCGCTTTCCGTCGTTCGCGAAGCGTGGGCAGCGGCCGACACCGGCGAGTCGCCCTGACAACGGGCCGGACATTGGTTCAGCGCACTCCAACCCTGAGCACGTCCGCATCCGTCGCTGACGGTGGTGATGAAGCGCCGGTCAGTCAGCCGTCCACCGCAGTGGCGAAGACGTCAGCGACACCGCTCGCCTGCTCTCGGAGGACGTGGGCATAGACCCGCAGGGTGATCGCCGGGTCGGCGTGGCCGAGACGAGCCGCGACCACGTGCACGGGTACACCGGCGAGCAGCAGCGTGGTCGCGTGCAGATGTCGCAGGTCGTGGAGCCGCGTGTGCGGCAGGCCAGCCTGAGCCACCAACTTCGGCATGAGCGCGGTCGGGGTGTCGGTATGCATCGGGGCGCCGTCCTCGCGGAGAAAGACCAGGTCGTCACCGTCCTGCCACCATGTGCGGGCCGCGAGCTGCTCGGCGAGCTGCGCCTTCCGGTGCGCCCGCATCACCTCGACTGTGCCGGCGTCCAGGCTGACCACCCGCGACCGGCCGCCCTTGGTGGTGCCCTCCACTCTGACGGCACCGATGGTGGCCGCGGACCCGGTGATGGTGAGCTCGGCTGCATCGAGGTCAAGATCCGCCCAGCGCATGTGCGTGAGCTCGCCGCGGCGCGCGCCGGTGTAGGCGGCGAGGCGGTAGAACGCGCCGAGCCGGTGGCCGGCCGCGACAGAGAGAAACGTTCGCAGCTGCTCCGTGGTCCAGAGGTCGGCGCGCTCCACGCCCCGCGCCTTCGGCCGAGTCGCCCGGACGACTGGGTTGCTGGGCAGAAGCTGCTCGACGCGCACAGCGTCGTTGAACGCCTTCCTCAGGGTCCGGTGGATCCCGTCCACGGTCAGCGGCGACAGCGGTCCTTCCCGCCGGCCGCCGTGATCGAGCAGGTCCCGGTAGAGCTTGCTGATCGACGCCGGGCGGAGCGCCTGCAGCCGCTGGTTGCCGATCCTCGGGATGACGTAGTGCTCCACGTTGTGCCGGTAGCCCTCGAAGGTGGTCGGCTTCACCGCCACCTGGTAGGTCTCCAGCCATTCGCGCAAGTAGGAGGCGACCGTCATCGAGGACCGGTCCACGTACTCGCCGCGCCGCCCTGCGACGCGGGCCTCGTCCCGCGCGGCCTTGGCGGCCGACTCGGTCGGGAAGCCGCCCACCCACCTCGGCCGGCTCGCGCCGGAGTCCGGGTCGGCGACCCGCACGACGTAGGAC
>JBOGDY010000302.1:0-3462 GCA_050742955.1 Actinomycetes bacterium
ACCCAGATCAGGTTCGAGGGTCTGCGGGAGGGTCCCGCACTCTCAGCGCTGCAGCGCTCCCCTGTGGTCCTGCTGTTGTCATTTTCGACCGTAGCACGGGGCACGGACCGCTCCATCCGCGCAAGAAGCCGCCGACTCGCTCGGTCGGGTCTGGTCAGCCCGGGCGACGCAGCGGCACTCCTTCGAAACGGGCGAAGTCGCGGTCGAAGGAGACGACCGTGGCGGCATGCTCGAGTGCCAGAGCCGCCAGGTGCGCGTCGCCGACGAGGTTGCCGGCGGTCCCGGCTCGCTCGAGCAGACCCCGGAGTAGAGGTAGGTGTCGTCGCGTCGGTTCGATCACGACCGCCGGGGGAGTCTCGAGCCAATGCTCCAGTGTCGCCGCCGCATCCGACACGCTCAGCGGACGAGGGAACACCGCCGAATGCGTGCTGAGCCGGAGGAAGGCGAGCAGCACCGTCCAGGCGAAGGCCACGGCCTCCGGGCCGCCGAGTGCCCCGCGCAGCCAGTCGCGCGCCGCGACGTGTTCCCGCGACCGCTCGTTGACGGCGTGCAACAGCACGTTGGCATCAACCAGCAGCACGTCAGGCGCCGCGGGCAAGCCGGGCCGAGAGCTCCTGGTCCTCGATCTCACCGGCGAGCCGCAGCGCCTTGGTCACGTCGACCAGTGGCTCGCCCATGTCATGCGTGGGGAACGGTGACGGCGCGGCCGCCCGGGAGCCGCCCATCCCGGCTCTGATGGCGTCGTTGACGGCCTGCTTGAACGTGAGGCCCCGCTCGCGCATGGCTCGGTCGACCAACGCCTGGACGTCTGGGTCCAAGGTGACAGTCGTACGCATGAGTGCATCATAACATCATCCGTACAGATGCTTTGATGCTTCCGCCTTGACACACCCCTGCGTGAACCGGCCCGGCGAGCTCTCGGCTGCGAGTGTGACGACGCCCGGCGACCCGCGGCCCTGGTCGGGTCCGCGGCATCATCGCGCAGATGAATAATTACCCATCTGCGCGATGATGGTCCGAGACCCCTACCCCGCCGCGGCCCCGCGCGCGACCGCCAGGGACAGGGCGTAGTCGCCAGCGGGGTCGGTCCACCAGGCGACCAGCGACAGGCCGGCCGCGGCGTACTCGCGCTCGATCCGGGCCCGGGTGAACTTCGCCGAGACCTCGGTCCGCAGCTCCTCGCCCCGGGCGAAGTCGACGTCGAGCTCCAGCGCCTTCACGTGCACCGACTGTTCCCGCAGCGACCGCAGCCGCATCTCGATCCACTCCTGCTCGGCGTCCCACATCGCGAGGTGCGCGAACGCGTCGAGGTCGAAGTCGGCGCCCAGCTCACGGTTGACCACGGCCAGCACGTTGAGGTTGAACCGTGCCGTCACGCCGGACGCGTCGTCGTAGGCCCGGACCAGCCGACCGGGGTCCTTGACCAGGTCGGTGCCGAGCAGGAACGCGTCACCCGGCCGCAGCCCTGCGGCGATCCGGGCCAGGAAGTCCGCCCGCGAGGCCGGCTCGAAGTTGCCGATGGTCCCGCCCAGGAAGGCGACCAGCCGTCGGTCTCCGGCGGGCAGCAGCTCGAGGTGCCGCTCGAAGTCGGCGATCACCCCGTGCACCTCGACGTCGGGGTAGTCACGCGCCACCGCCTCGGCCGCCCCCATCAGCGCGGCGTCGCTGACGTCGACGGGCACGTAGCGCTCCAGCGTCCCCTCGAAGCGCAACGCGTCGAGCAGCAGCCGGGTCTTCTCCGCCGACCCTGCTCCCAGCTCAACCAGCGAGCGGGCCCGGGTGAGCGCGGCGATGTCGCCGGCGTGGGTGGTGAGCACCTCCCGCTCCCGCCGGGTCGGGTAGTACTCCTCCAGCCGGGTGATCGCCTCGAACAGCTCGCTGCCCGTCGCGTCGTAGAACCACTTGGGCGGCAGCGTCTTGCGCGTCGCCGTCAGGCCGGCACGCACGTCCGCGGCGAGCTCCTCGACGGCGTCGTCGTCGGTGTGGTGCCGGTCGATGCGGGGGGTGGACGTCATGGTCGGCCTCCGGTGGGGGTCGGCTCGTTCAGCGGCATGGCGGTCACGGTCAGGTCGTCGGCGGTGGCCAGCACGAGGGAGCCGTCGGGCACCCGCGACCAGCCGGGCCGGTCGTCGCCCGGCTCGGACGCGACCAGCAGCCCGTCGGGCTCCACGCGGGTGTAGAGGGTGTCGCCGTAGGTGGTGGCCGCGACTGTCGTCCCGTCGGTGGCCAGCAGGTTCAGCCGGCCGGTCGTCACCGACGTCGCGTCGGCCACCACGCCGACCAGCGCGACGCCCAGCGGCTGACCGCTCTCCAGCCGGTGGCGCGCCATGGCCCACAGCAGCGCCGCGTCCGAGGGGCCCTCGACGGTCGCGGCGACCGCCGCCGGGACCCGCGCCCGCAGCTCCGGCGCGGCCCGGCCCCAGTCGTCGAGCCTGCCGTTGTGGCTGAACAGCCACGGCCCGACCGTGAACGGGGCCGCGCCGGCCTCGTCGACGGGGAACCCCCGCGTCGCCGAGCGCACCGCGGCCAGCACGGTGCCGCTGGACACCACCGGGGCGAAGGACGCGAACGAGCGGTCGGTCCAGATCGACACGGCCCTGCGGTAGCGCGCCGGCTCGGGCCGCGCCTCGGCGTACCACCCCACGCCGAAGCCGTCGGCGTTCACGGTCCCGTGGCGCTGCTCGCGGGGGGCGTGCGCCTGATGCAGCAGCCCGTACGGCGGGGCGAGCACGACCTCTGCCAGGGTCCGCGGTGCGCCGAGCCAGGTCAGGTGCCGGCACATGGCGTCACACCCCCTCGCCCGGCGCGGCGTCGCGCGCGGTGCGGAACCCGGCGAAGATCTGCCGCCGGACCGGGTGGTCCCAGTTGCGGAAGGTGGCCCGGCACGCGGTCGGGTCGGTGGCCCACGAGCCGCCTCGCAGCACCCGGTAGTCGCGGCCGAAGAACACCTCGGAGTACTCCCTGTAGGGGAACGACCGGAAGCCCGGGTAGGCATGGAAGCCGCTGTCCGTCCACTCCCACACGTCGCCGACCAGCTGTCGAGCGCCGAAGGGCGAGGCCCCCGCCGGGTAGGACCCGACCGGCGCCGGCTGGTGGTGACGGGCCCCGACGTTGGCCCGGGCCGCGGTCGGCGGCTCGTCACCCCAGGGGAAGCGCCTCTTGCGGCCGGCGGCCGGGTCCCAGGTCGCGGCCTTCTCCCACTCGGCCTCGGTCGGCAGCCGACGGCCGGCCCACCGCGCGTAGGCGTCGGCCTCGTGGCAGCAGACGTGCTGCACCGGCTGGTCCATCGGCAGCGGCTCCACCCGGGCGAACCGGCGCCGCAGCCACTGCCCTCCTTCACGCAGCCAGAACGCCGGCGACCGCTTGCCCGACCTGGACCGCCAGTCCCACCCTGCCTCGGTCCACCACCGCGGGTCCGCGTAGCCACCCGCCTCCACGAACGACACGTAGGCCCGGTTCGCC
>JBOGDY010000303.1:0-3457 GCA_050742955.1 Actinomycetes bacterium
TTTCTGCGATGACGCGGCGGAGTCGCCCTACCCCGGCGACCGGCGTCGGCGCTCACCGGGGCCCGCGGCCCTTCGCGGGCTAAGCCAGCAGGCGATCAAGGATTGGCGGCACTCTCCCGAAGATGACGATGCCGCTGATGGACAACACCGTGCCGATCGTCACCGGCACGACCCACGCCCCGACGTCCTGACCGAGAGCGGCGGCCAGCTGTCCGCATCCGGCCGCGACCAGTCCGGCGTAGGACCACGTCATGCAGTACGCGTGGGTGGCGATGACCATCGGCGAACGCTTGCCGAGGAGCAGGGGCGAGAGCCCGACAGTGATCGTGACCAGACTGACGACGGCAAGCGCGTGGAACACACCGAATGCGTCCTCACGATGCAGCGACAGCGCCGCCACGTTCCCGAGAACGAGCGCAAGGACATAGACCGTTCCGGTCGTTCGGTGAGCGTGTCTGCCTTTGGGAAGCGTCAGAACGACGGCGCCCGCAGCCAGGGCCGAGAGCGCGGCCAGAACGTGTGCGGCGGCCGAAACCTGCTCCCAGTCCACGGAGAGCTCAGGTCGGCGGGTCTGTTGGTTCCGCGGGTGAGCGGCGTGCGCGGGATGGCTGGACCCTCATGGGCTCGCCCGGCATCTTCGGGTAGTCCGGCGGATAGGGCATGTCGCCCATGCCGTGGTCGCGTTCGTCGCGCTCGTACCACTCCAGCAGCGGGCTCAGGTCGTGGACCGCGTCGTCGATGGACGCATGCCGGTCGCCGACCTCGGCGAAGCGGGCCGGCATCGTGGCCACGGTGAAGTCGGTGGGCACCACGTCGGGCAGCTCGTCCCACAGCACCGGCGCCGACACCGGGGCATGGCCGAACGGCCGGACCGAGTAGGCGGAGGCGATGGTCCGGTCGCGGGCGTTCTGGTTGTAGTCGACGAAGACCCGCTGCCCCCGCTCCTCCTTCCACCACTTGGTGGTCACCTCCATGGGCATCCGCCGCTCGAGCTCGCGGCCGAAGGCGATCGCCGAGTGCCGGACGTCCGTGAACGTCCACCGGGGCTCGACACGCACGTAGATGTGCACCCCGCGACCGCCGGACGTCTTCGGGAAGCCGACCCAGCCGAGGTCGTCGAGCACCTCCCTGGCCTCCCCCGCGACCCGCACGGCGTCGGCGAAGTCGGTGCCCGGCTGCGGGTCGAGGTCGATGCGCAGCTCGTCCGGGTGGTCGACGTCGTCGCGCCGCACCGGCCACGGGTGGAACGTGATCGTGCCGAGGTTCGCCATCCAGGCCACCGTCGCCAGCTCCGTGGGTGCGACCTCGTCGGCGGTGCGTCCGGACGGGAACGCGATGTGCGCGGTCTCCACCCACGGCGGCGCACCCTTGGGGACACGCTTCTGGTAGAACGCGTCGCCGCGCGGATCCTCACGGGTGGCCCGCTTCACCCCTTCCCTGACGCCGTCCGGCCAGCGCTCCATGGTCGTCGGCCGCTCGCGCAGCGCCCGCAGGATCCCGTCACCGACGGACAGGTAGTACTCGACCATGTCGATCTTGCGCACGCCGGCGTCGGCGAAGTACGGCTTCTCCGGGTTGCTGACCTTGACGGTCCGCTCACCCACCTCGAGCTCCACGTACGGCGATGCCATGCCCGGCACGCTACCGGGTCAGCCGATCAGGACCTCCTGCGTCTGCGGGTTGAGGTGCGGCAGCTTCGTCGCACCGGCGAACGCCCGGTCGGAGAAGCGCAGGACGTCGACGCCACGGGAGATGTCGTTGGCCACGACCAGCCCGTTGTAGAAGTAGGTCGACCACTGGTTGGAGCGCATGTCGTAGTGCCCGATCTCCTTCGGCGCCGCGACGTCGGTGAAGTCGACGACCGACGTTCCCGACCCGTAGGCCGACGAGACCAGCACGTAGCGGTCGCGCACCGGGACCACGTTGAAGTTGTGGTAGGTGCTCGGCTCGTCACGAGGGATGCGGAGGTGGCTGCGCGCCGTGCTCGGGTCGGCCACGTCGTAGAACCACAGCGACCCGAAGGGCTCCTTCGGAGACCCGAAGTACTCGTCGCCGAACACGACCACCTTGCCGTCGTGGGTGAAGGCCGAGCTGTGCCAGATGTCGACGTCCGGCGTGTCGACATGGTCGGTGATCCGCGGCGCCAGGGGATCGGAGATGTCCCACAGCTGTCCTTCGCTCAGGCAGGCAGCGGCAGCGGTCCGCTTCGGGACCAGGACGGTGATGTCGTGGCAGGCGAAGAACGGCGGCACGCCGAACGAGGCGCCGAACGGCTGACCGGTGACCTCTGGCTCCGCCGCGACGTGGGCCGCCGCGACGTCACCGTCGGGGACCTCGATCACCGAGATGCGGTTGAACGGTGCCTGGCAGTCCGGGCCGATGCCGCTGCGGCTGAGGGGGTAGGACGCGACGTAGACGAGCAGCCGGTCGTTGGCCGGATCAGGCAGCAGCGTGTGCGTGTGCGAGCCGCAGTCGGTCTGGACGGTCTTGACCAGCTCGGGCGCCGCCGGGTCGCTGATGTCGAAGATCCGGACGCCCTCGAACATCCCCGGCGTGGTGGCCGTGGCGTTGTGCGAGTCGCAACCAGGCTCGCTCTGCGGCGTGTCGACCGAGAGGAAGAGCAGGTCGCCGTGCACGGAGACGTCGCCCTGCGGACCGGGGCAGTGCACGTCGGCCATCTCGACCGGTGCGCCCGGCTCGGAGACGTCGATGACGCGGAAGCCGCCGTAGTGGCCGGCGAACACGAGGTCACCCTTGAACGCCAGGTCGGAGTTGACCCCACCGGTGTGCTCGGAGGTGCCGAGCAGGTGCATGTCCCTGCTGTAGCCGTCGGCGGGACTCGACGGCGGGGGCGGCGGAATCGATCCGTCGTCCCACGGCTCGTGTGCGCTCGCCGGCACGGCGAGGGAGACGAGGGCCGCGCTGGTGACGGCAGCCAGCCCGGCGAAACGATGCGTGGTGGTGCGTGACCGCATGGGATGGACCTCCGGGTGTCCGACGCCGGATCCCGGCGAGGTGACACACGTCCTACCGTGCGACCGATATGGCCGTCAATAGCCGGCATGCACGTTCTGCCCGGTTCGTCGCCATCGGGCCGCGTAACGCGCGGCGGCCCCGTCGTACTGTCTAGGCATGGCCAAGGACACGGAGAAGACCTACGAGGTCGAGAAGACCGAGGAGCAGTGGCGCGAGCAGCTGACTCCCGAGGAGTACCACGTGCTGCGGGAGGCGGGAACCGAGCGGGCCTTCACCGGCGAGTACGTCGACACGAAGACCGTCGGCGTCTACCGCTGCCGGGCCTGCGGGGCCGAGCTGTTCCGCAGCGAGACGAAGTTCGACTCGCACTGCGGGTGGCCGTCGTTCTTCGAGCCGAGCGAGTCCGAGGCGGTCGAGCTGCTAGAGGACTCCTCGCTCTTCATGCGGCGGACGGAGGTCCGGTGCCGCAGATGCGGGTCCC
>JBOGDY010000304.1:0-3433 GCA_050742955.1 Actinomycetes bacterium
CCCCGAGACCGATCAACTCCTGGTTCGTTGCACCGTGGTCGATGCCCGCGCCCCGAACCGAGGCGACGACGATGGCGAACCCGATGACAGCCGAGAGCATGCAGGACCACAGCGCCATCGGATGCAGATAGTCGGTGACCCGAACTTCCCTTGCCCGAGCGATCGTTGGGCGCCCCGGTCGGGCTGGGAACTCCTTACCCGCGCGGACCAGGGGGACGAGGGCGATGCCGGCGTATCCGACGCCAAGGACGCCGATCTCCAGGCCGTTGAACCCGCGGGCGAACTCAAGGATCACCCAGAAACCGACCCCGACCAGGAAAAGGGAGACCGCCCGTACCCGCCGATCAAAGATCTCGGCTTGGATCGAACTCGGCGACGAACTCGGCATCCACGAAGGCCTGATATCTGCCCGCGAAGGCATTGCCTGAACGCCTGAGCTGGGACGGGCGCGGAAGCATGAGCCACAGCACCACCGCCCCCACGCCCACCGGAAGGATCACGTCGAACGCGTCGAGACTCACGCCGCCATGCTACAAAGACTTAGTCTGTAGCAGGACAGAAACCAGTACAAACGTCATCGAGGGACCCGGCCTTTGCGCGGACGGCGGTGCGGGTTCCTGTACTCCGGCGGCCCTTTCCTGGTTGGGTCTGCGCCATACGAGTGTCGTTTGACTACAGATGGCCGCATTCGGTGGCTGAAACCGGCATAATCCGGCGGCATGCATACGGGGGTAGTGCGTCGGCTCCGGGCCGGCGTCGTATTGATCCTGGGGTTGGTGTTGGCGGCCGGGACAGCGCCGACTCCGTCGGCGGGGGCGGCAGCGGCCGATGACCCGGCGGTGCTACCGACGGTGGTGATCACAAGCCCGACGGACGGCAGTGTGGTCGCGCCGGGGCACGCCCTGGTGGTGGAGGCCGACGCGACTCCGGCGGCCGGCGGGCCGGCGATCGCCGAGGTTCGCTTCTTCCATTGGGGCACGCTGCTGCTCAGTGACACCGAACCGCCGTACCGGGTCGACACCAGCGCCGCGCTCATCGGCCCGATGCGGGTGGTCGCGGTGGCCGTGGACACCGCCGGCAACGAGTCCCCGGCCGCGTCGGTGCGGGTGCTGTCTGACCCTGGGCCGTCCGCCGGCATCCGCTGGGACCGGATCTATCGGGTGCTGCCCGTCGATGACACCGACGAGACGGTGACCTGGACAGCGAGCGTGCTGCCCGGGGTGAACGTGGGTGCGCCGGCCGACGACCCGGACATCTGGCTGGACCACGTCGACCTGCTGGTTGACGGGGTGGTCACCGAGACGGTGCCGGCCGTTGGCTGCACCCCCGCGTGCACCGACCGCCCGACCAGCATGACCGGTCAGTTCCGGTGGAACCCGGGCTCGCTGGGCGTCGGTGAGCACACCGTCAGCGTGCGCCCGGTGGACAGTGCCGGGTTCAGCAGGGCCCCGGCGTCGGGCTATCGGGTCATCGAGCGGCCCACCCTGACGCTGCGCCGCCCGGACGGCCAGCTGCTGGAGGACCCGGTCCGGGTCGCCGCCGGCAGCAGCCTGGCTGTGCGAGCGGACGCGGCGACCACCGGGACGGACACCACCATCCGCCGCGTCGGCCTGAGGATGGACGGGTACTCGCACACGTACAACACCAACGACGCCTGCCCGGTCGGCTGCCAGCCGGCGGTGACCGTCACCCGCAGCTGGATGACCCCCCATGAGCCGGGCACCCACGAGCTGCAGGTGTACGCCGAGGTCTCGTGGGGTCTGCAGACCTTGGTGACCCGTCGGGTGCAGGTCTTTCCGGGCAGCCAGATCGCGCCCAGCTACTGCTGCGAGTCGACCTACGGTCAGACCGTCACCGTGTCCGGCAAGCTGCGCCGCCTCGACACCTTCGCCGGGCTGCCCGGGCGGCGGGTCACCGTCCAGTGGCGGCCGTCCGGGACGTCCAGCTGGCGGACGCTGGCCACCCCCACCACCAGCGCCTCCGGCTGGTTCACGGTGCGCCACACGCCGGGCCGCAACGGCCGGTACCGGCTCAGCTACGCCGGCGTGCCCGACACGCTCGGCGGCAGCTCGGCCATCGCCTACGCCACCGTGCACCCGCGGATCTCCGGCCGGTTCCGGGACCGGGAGATCAGACACGGGCGGCGTGCCTACGCGGACCTGCGGACCTGGCCGGTGCAGGCCGGTGCGGTCTGGCACGTGCAGCGCTGGGACAACACCCGGGACCGGTACTACACGGTCGCCACGCGGGTCATACCGGCCACCGGCCGGTCCACCTACTCCCGGGTGCTGCGCCGCACCGGCATACACAGGTTCCGGATCCTGCGGCCGGCGACCACCCGGTACGGCTTGGCCGTCCACAACTTCTTCCTCTACGTGAACTGATGGTGCGGACCGGGTGGCAGATCAACAGGGCAGGTTGACCGTGCGACATGTGCTGGTACCGGTCGTCGCTGCCGTGGTGTTGGCCGGCGGAACGGGCTGCGGCCCGACGCCGACCGCAGACGCTGGCGGCCACCCCGTCCCCGCCTGGGCCGGGCGCCTCTGCAACAAGCATGAGCCGACCGAACGGCCGGTCATCGCCGTCCTCATCAACATGACGACGGCGGGCGACCTCACCCGTCACCTGAAAGCGCAGAACGCCCCCACGGCACCGTGGAGCCGACTCCCCAGCCGCCACCGCGTCGTGGAGTGCACCTTCAGCTTCGACACCGACCCCAACGCTCCCGCGCCAACAGTGACCAGATGCCCGGACGGGGAGGACTACGCGACCGGCGACCTCGAGCAGGCCAGCTACGCGGTCGACCGCGACGGGCGAACAAGTCGGATCGACAAACTCATGACCCCGGCAGGCACGGACGATCCCTGCGCCTAACCGCCATCGCCGGCGCGCAACGCACCCACGGGCCGCGACCGGACGACTAGCGGATGTGAGCGACTTTCCTGATGCGCTGCCGGCCACCTTTCTCTACCGTGGATTTGGGGTCTTGGCGGCAGTAGGACCTGCGCGCGTCGGCTGAGTTGAGGGCCTTGCGGCCCAGGATGTCGGGCACGGCATCGCGCACGCGGGCACCGGCCGCCAGGGTCCCTCCCTGAAGGACGCCGATGCCCGGCATCCGTACCAGGTCGCCGTGACATTGATCGCGGCATGACATTGCGTTCGTTTGTTGGTCAGTGCCCGGGCGCGAATGGGAGTCGTCGGACGCGGACGCTATCGTCGCGGATCACCACTACTGCGCCGGCAGCAAGATCTTCTTCCAACTGGGGCAGGTTGGCGATGAGGAGTCCGGCGATCTGGGCGGACCGTCGGCCTTGCGCGCGGCGTAGCAACACCACGGACGGTTCCGTGCTCCCGGTTCGGGCGAGCAGAGTGCCGAAGTCGGTGTCGGCGGAGATGAGGACCCGTCGCTCGTCCTGGGCCAGCTGCAACACCT
>JBOGDY010000305.1:0-3398 GCA_050742955.1 Actinomycetes bacterium
GCCGCCGGCACGCTCATCCGCTGGGCGGCGACGTGGTGCCGGGTGGCGGCGCGGACCGTGCCCCAGGGGTCGAGCGGGGTCACCGGGGTGTCGGAGCCGAAGGCCAGCACCACACCGGCGGCGGCCAGGGCCGCGAACGGGTTCAGCGTGACGGCCCGCTCGGCGCCCAGCCGCTCGGCGTACATGCCCTCGGTCCCGCCCCAGAGCCGGTCGAACGCCGGCTGCACGGAGGCGACGACGCCGAGCTTCGCCAGCACCTCGATGGCGCCGGGCCACACCATCTCGGCATGTTCGAGCCGGTGCCGGGCAGCGCGGACTGCCGCCACGCCCAGCGTGCCGGCCGCCTCGGTGAGGCCCGCGACGACCGCCTCCAGCGCGCCGTCGCCGATCGCGTGGAAGCCGGCCTGCAGCCCGGCCTCGGTGCAGGCGACGACGTGGTCGCGGACCTGTGCCGCGGTCAGGTAGCCGTGCCCGGTGTGGTCGGCGTCGGCGTAGGGACGTCGCAGATGGGCGGTGTGCGAGCCGATCGCGCCGTCCGCGAACAGGTCGCCGGCCGCACCCCTGGCTCCCAGCTGCCTGACGGTGTCGACCGCGCCGAGCTCGCCCCAGTAGCCGACGACGTCAGGCCCGGGCTCTTCCGCCGCGAGCGCGAGGACACCCCGGAAGTCCTCGGCGCTGGAGATGTCGGGACCGCCGAGCTCGTGGAAGCAGCCGATGCCGGCCGCGGCGGCGTGGCGTCGGGTCGTGCGCTGGGCCTCGCGCCGCTGGCCCGGGGACACCGACTCGCGCGCCACCCGTCGTACGAGGTGATGGGCCTCGGTCGTGACGTGCCCGGTGTCGGCGAAGCCGTAGGCGCCGCGGGCCTCGGGTGCGGCGGCGAGCAGTGCCGACGAGACCGCGGCCGAGTGCACGTCGACCCGGGACAGGTAGACCACTCCCCCGTAGGACGCCCGGTCCAGCTCCTGCCGGGTCGGTGCGCGGCGCTCGGGCCAGCCGGTCTCGTCCCACCCGTGGCCGAGCACCACCCCGCCCCTGCGCAGGCGGGCGAAGGCCTCGAGACGGGCGAGGCACTCCCCGAGGCTGGTGCAGCCGGTCAGGTCGAGACCGGTCAGGGCCAGGCCGGTCGAGGTCGCGTGCACGTGGGCGTCGACGAAGGCAGGGGTGACCAGGGCACCGTCCAGGTCGACGACGTCGTCGCATCCGTCGCCGTCCGGCCCGTCGGTACCCAGCCAGGCCACCATCCGGTCCTCCACGACCAGGGCGGTGGCGTCCGGATGCTCGGGGCTGAGCACGTGGCCGTTGCGGTAGAGGGTGCGCGACACCCGCGTCAGTCTGCCAGCGGTCCGCCACCGTGCCCGCCGGCGAGGCGCCGCTCGAACAGGGCCCGCAGGGCGGGGTCGTGGCGCAGCAGGTCCATCGCGTAGTCGGCGTGCCCGGGGACGTAGCCGTTCCCGATCAGCATGGTCACGTCCGCCGCCAGCCCCTCGGCGCCGAGGGCTGCGGCGGAGAAGGACGTGGCCATGGAGAAGAAGACGACCGTGCCGCCCTCGGCGGTGGCCAGGATCGCGCCGTGCTCGCAGCCGGGGACGTCGACGCACACGACGGTCACGTCAGCCGGTCCGCCCAGCGCCTCCTCGACGGCTCGTGACAGTGCGACGGGGTCACGGGCGTCGGCGACCGCGACCCCGTCGGCCAGCCCGGTCTCGCGAAGCAGGTCGGCCTCGGGCCCGACCGGCACGATCCCGACCGTGCGGGCGGCACCGGCCGCACGCGCGGCGGCCAGCGACATCGACCCGCTCTTGCCGGCCCCCCCGATCACCGCCACCGTCGCCCCACCTCCCCCGCGCCGCCCCCCTCCCCCGCGTTGATCATGCGCAAGTGGTCGCACCTCCCCTCCCCCGCGTTGATCATGCGCAAGTGGTCGCGAGCCGCGATAGGCCGAGACAACCCGAGCTGTCAGCGCCGGTGCACCACAGACGTCCATGACCGCCATCGAGAGATCGCTGGGCAGGTCGTCCGGAATGACCGCCGCGATGGAGCGGCCGAACAAGATCGCGTGACCCTCGGCGGGCACCTGCTCGGAGCGGCCGTCCCAGCGCGCCAGCGCGTCCGTGATCCGCAGCGGGGTGAGCGACAAGGACACCAGGGTGGCCACCCTGTCGCCCGCCTGCAGGCTGAGCGCCGACTCGGGGCCCACCTCGTCCACGACCCCGACGAGCATGCCGCCGGACCCGGTAACCGGGTTCTGCATCTTGCCGCGCGACTCGATGATCCCTAGCACCTCGGCGCGCACCGCATCACCGTTGCCGTCGTGCTTGGTCGCCAACTGTCGAAACGACGCGGCGTCAAGGTTGAGCATCTCGACGCGAACCCGCACCTCGTCCGGACGGAGCGCACTGTCGGTGTCGAGCCGTTGCGCTGCCTGAGGCAAGGCTCCGGCCGGCTCGAGCACCCGGTGCAGGCCTACGGGAGATACGGGGCCGGCCATGGCTTCCTTCCTAGGGCGTCGTCCGTTCCTGAACGATATGGACGGTAGGGGCGGGCGACCACTTGCGCATGATCAACCCTGGGGGGCTGGGCACCGACCACATACGCATGATCAACGCGGGTAATGGGGAGATGGCGGGAAATCCTACGGTGCTTGGCTGGAGTGGCCGAAGTTCCTCCCGTACCATGACGGGTAGGACGGGAAGATCTGACGTCCCCATCGCCAAGGAGTGCCTGTTGACCGCGACCACCCCCGAGGCCGCCACAGCCGCCGCAACCGACGCAACCGACGTAGGCGAGCAGCCCTACGTCTACCGCCGCCGCGAGCTGGTCGAGCCCGACTGGCGGCGCCTGCCGGGCTGGCGTGACGTGACCACCGCGGAGTGGGCCAGTGCCCAGTGGCAGCGGGCCCACTGCGTGAAGAGCGTCAAGCAGCTGCGTGCGCTGATGGGCGACCTCCTCGAGGACCGCTTCTACGCCGACCTCGAGCGCGACCAGGCCGAGCGGGCGACCATGTCGATGCTCGTCCCGCCGCAGATGATGAACACCATGGTCCCGGCGGGCCCGGAGGACGGCCGGTCCTGGACCGAGGCGTTCTACGCCGACCCGGTGCGTCTCTACATGCTGCCGGTGTTCTCCGACCGGCGCAGCGACTGGCCCTCCCACCCGCACGCGACCCGCGACTCGCTGCATGAGCACGACATGTGGGTGGCCGAGGGGCTCACCCACCGCTACCCGACCAAGGTGCTCGCCGAGCTGCTGCCGACCTGCCCTCAGTACTGCGGCCACTGCACCCGCATGGACCTCGTCGGCAACTCGACGCCGGTCATCGACAAGCTGAAGTTCGACCTCAAGCCGGTCGACCGCTACGACGGGATGATCGACTACCTGCGGCGCTCGCCGGGCGTGCG
>JBOGDY010000306.1:0-3389 GCA_050742955.1 Actinomycetes bacterium
GTGGCCCGCCGTGACTGCGGCCTGATCCTCACGGATCAGACCGAAATGGCCCGACCGGGTCATGGTCCCCCAAACCGGGCATACCTAGGCTGGGTTCCGTCCGGTCGGTTCCGGCGCCGGAGCGTCGTGTCAGGAGAGGGGCAGCACAGGTGCACAAGACCGACTCCCGCGTGCAGGACCCCCTCGTCCTGGACGAGATCGAGCTCTACGGCGAGCTGGTGATCGCCGCCTCGGCCGCGGACCGGCCCCTGTCCCGCGACGAGATCGACCAGGTCCTGGGCCTGCGGGGCGACCTCGAGGGCCCCTCCCGTACCGACTGACCTGCCCCGGCCGGGGCACGCCCCGGCGTACGACGTGGTCAAACGCACCCAACCCGGGCGTACTCCCGCGACGCGCCCGGACGACCCCCCGGGCGTCGGGACCCCGCGCGGGCCCTAGCATCCTCCGCGGACCGCTCCGCACCCCCCGACCCGACTCCGGGAGTCACCCGTGCGCTTCAGCCTGAGCCCGCGCCAGACCAGCTTCTACGGAATGTTCGCGACCTCCGGCGAGAACCTCGTGACCGGTGCCCGCCTGCTGAAGGAGCTGCTCGGCGCCGAGCCGGCGGACCGCAAGGAGATCGCGGAGAAGATGCGCGCCGCCGAGCACGCCGGCGACGAGGCCACCCACGCGATCATGCGGGAGCTGAACGAGACCTTCGTGACGCCGTTCGACCGCGAGGACATCTACCGGCTCGCATCCTCGCTCGACGACGTGATGGACGCGATGGAGGCCGCGGTCGACCTTGTCGTGCTCTACCAGATCGGTGAGCTGCCCGCCGAGATCGCCGACCAGGTCGACGTCCTCGAGCGGGCCGCCGAGCTGACCGCCGAGGCGATGCCGCGGCTGCGCTCGATGAAGCACCTCAGCGAGTTCTGGATCGAGCTGAACCGGTTGGAGAACCAGGCCGACCAGGTCTACCGACGGCTGCTCGCCAAGCTGTTCAGCGGCGACTACGACACCCTCACCGTGCTCAAGCTCAAGGAGGTGGTCGACCAGCTCGAGGAGGCCGCGGACGCGTTCGAACACGTGGCCAACACGGTCGAGACGATCGCGGTCAAGGAGTCCTGACCGGTGGAGCTCGCCGGCATCATCGCGGTCATCGCGATCGCACTGGTCTTCGACTACACCAACGGGTTCCACGACGCGGCCAACGCGATCGCCACGTCGGTCTCCACCCGCGCTCTGACGCCGCGGGCGGCGCTGCTGCTCGCGGCGGTGATGAACTTCGTGGGTGCGTTCCTCGGGACCAAGGTCGCCAAGACGGTCTTCAGCGTCCTCGAGCCGCCCACCGGTGAGCACGCGCTGGTCGTGGTGTTCGGTGCCCTGGCCGGCGCCATCACCTGGAACCTGATCACCTGGTACTTCGGCCTGCCCTCGTCGTCCTCGCACGCGCTGATCGGCGGGCTGGTGGGTGCGGGCCTGGCCGGGGGCGTGACGGTGCAGTGGGACTCGGTGGTGGAGAAGGTCGTCTACCCGATGATCCTCTCGCCGCTGGTCGGCTTCTCGCTCGCCGCGCTGATCATGCTGGGGATCCTCTGGGGCTTCCGCAACGCCCGGCCGGCCAGGGTCAACCGAGGGTTCCGCCTGTCGCAGACCGTCTCCGCCTCGGCGATGGCACTCGGCCACGGGCTGCAGGACGCGCAGAAGACGATGGGCGTCATCGTGCTGGCCCTGGTGGTCGGTGGCTACCAGGACGACTTCCACATCCCGTGGTGGGTCGTGGTGCTGGCCGCGAGCGCGATCTCGCTGGGCACCTACTCCGGCGGCTGGCGCATCATGCGCACGCTGGGCCGGCGCATCATCGAGATCGACCCGGCCCGCGGGTTCGCGGCCGAGACGGCGGCCTCCTCGGTGCTCTACACGACGGCCTACGTCTTCGAGGCGCCGATCTCGACGACCCAGACGATCACCGGCTCGATCATGGGCGCCGGCGCCTCGAAGGGACGTCGGGCGATCCGGTGGGGCGTCGCCGGCAACATCCTGGTCGCGTGGATCCTCACCATCCCCATGGCCGGCCTCGTCGCCGCCGGCGTCTACGAAGTGGTCCACTTCATCCTCGAGTAGTTCTTCTTCCGCGTTGATCATGCGCAAGTGGTCGCGCCGTCGGATCGCTGCAGGTCAGCGCCCACCTCTGCTGGTGTCGATCATGCGCAAGTGGTCGGGACCGCGACATGGGCCGAGCCTGTGGACAATGCGGGGGCAGTCGGGCGGGTCCGGTTCACGCTGGGCGGATGTCGTCGTACGCCACGGTTTTCGCCGACCAGCCCTTCACCGCACGCCAGGCCGCGGATGTCGGGCTGACCCGGTCGGCGTTGTGGAGGCTGCGCCAGGGCGGGGGCGTCCGCAGGCTGCTCACCGACGTCTACGTCGACGCCTCGGTCCCCGACGCACTGGACCTGCGGGTCGCCGCACTGGCTCTGGTCGTGCCGGCCGACGCCGTGGTGTGCCTGCGCGCGGCGGCCTGGGTGTGGGGAGTCGACGCGTTGCGGATGGGGGCGCACCTCGCCGTACCGCCGGTGGACGTGCTGCGCCCCGCGGGGCGCTCCGCGAGCCGCCGGACCGGCGTCGCGGGACGGAGCGGGGCACTGCCCGACGGCGACGCGGTGACCTTGTGCGGCATCCAGGTCACGACCCCGGTCCGCACCGCCGTCGACCTCGGCCGGCTGCTGTGTCGCCCGGATGCCCTGGCGGCGCTCGACGCGATGCGGCGGCTGCCCGGGCTCGATCCGGTCACGCTCGCGGCGGCCGTCGAGCGCTTCGGTCGCCACCGGGGCGTGGTCCAGGCGCGTGAGCTGGCGGGTCTCGCTGATCCGCGGTCCGAGTCCGCGATGGAGAGCCGCACCAGGCTGCGGGCCCGGGACGCCGGCTTCCCGCCGTTCGAGCCGCAGGTCGAGGTCTTCGACCCGGCCGGGGCGTTCGTCGCGCGGCTCGACCTGGGTCGCAGGGCGGAGCGCAAGGCGATCGAGTACGACGGGGACCAAGCGCACGGCAGCGCCCCCCAGCAGCGCCACGACCACGTGCGCCGCCGACGAGCCGAGGGGTGCGGATGGGGGATCGCCGTCGTCACCGGCGGGCAGGTGCTGTCCCGGGCGCTGCTATTCGAGTACGGCGTTGCCGAGCTGCTCGGGGTGGCCTTCCGGCTCTCGCCCAACCATCCCCGCTACGGCGGCTGGGACTCGCAGCCGTGGGCCGCCTGAGGCCAGCGGGCGATCAGGTTTCGACCACTTGCGCATGATCGACGACGGGGTAAGGGGCCCTTGACCTGCGGCGATCCGGCGGCGCGACCACTTGCGCATGATCAACGGGGAGAAAGGGAGGGGGGGAACAGGGAGGGTCAGCCGAAGCGG
>JBOGDY010000307.1:0-3377 GCA_050742955.1 Actinomycetes bacterium
ACGACGACGGCACCGCCGAGCACCGAGCTGCTGCCCAACCTGCGCAGCCTGCCGGCCACCGACGTGCAGCTCGTGCGGGACGGGCAACGGCGCACCCTGCGGTTCGCCTCCACGCTGGCCAACGTCGGCGTCGGGCCCATGGAGCTGGTGCCGCAGGAGCGGGTGCCTTGCCCCCGAGGCCAGCGGGGCGCGGCGCAGGCCGTCTACCACGACGGCGACGGAGACGGCCGGTTCGCCCGACGGGCCGACCGCCGCACCGAGCTCGTCGCGACCGGCTGCATGCTCTTCCACCCCACCCACGGTCACTGGCACTTCGACGCGTCCGCGCGCTACGAGCTGACCGCTGCCTCGAACGGTGAGACCGTCGGCGTGCAGGACAAGGTCAGCTTCTGCCTGCGCGACAGCGAGCGGCTGCGCACCGGGGAGGTTCCCACCCAGCGCCGCGCCTACCGGCAGTGCGAGCGCGACCGGCGGCAGGGCATCACCGTCGGCTGGACCGACGTCTACGACCCGTCGCTTCCCGGTCAGTCCTTCCGGCTGCCGCGCGCCGCCCCCGACGGCGTCTACTGCCTGCGGCTGGAGGCCGACCCGGACGGGCTGTTGCGCGAGTCCGACGAGACCGACAACGGCTCCGTCCGCGCCATCCGCATCACCGGGGCCCGGGTCGCGGCGACGGCGCCGGCTGCCTGCGCCTGACAGCAGCCAAGGGACTGGCGGGGCTCCGGTGCACCTGATGCACCGGAGCCCCGCCAGCGCCGGGGGTCGGGCAGCAGTCCGAGCGGCCCTACCGGACGCGACCGAAGAAGACCTTGCTGGTCCAGATCCGGTCCTTGCGGACCCGCGTGCCGGGCTTGGGCGCATGCCAGATGTAGCCGTCCCGAGCCTTGATGCCGACGTGGTAGACGCCGCTGCGGCTGTAGAAGAACACCAGGTCGCCCCGTCGGGCGCTGGACCGGCTGATCCGCGTCGTCTTGCGGACCTGCAGCCGGGACGAGTGCGGCAGGGACTTGCCGACCCGGGCGTAGACCCAGCGGGTCAGCCCCGAGCAGTCGAACCGGCGGGGCCCGGCCGCGCCGTACTGGTAGGGGGATCCGCGCCGGGTCCAGGCGATGTCGCCGACCCGGTCGCCGGTGGCGGCGCTGACCAGGGCCGACGCCCTCGGGGTGGCGGGGCCGGCGGCCATGCCGACGAGGGAGGCCAGCGTGAGGGTCAGGACCAGAGGGATGATCGTGAGCAGGCGGGCAGGGGCGAAGTGCAGAGCGATCATGGGTCGGGGCCCTTCGGTGACCGCCTGCGAAGAGTGACCTGTCGGGTTCGGGCGCCGAAGATTGCCCGGCCACCAGGTTCGGTGGCTTCACCCCAAGGACCGACCGGTCGCACCGGCCGTCCGTCGTGCTGGGTTCTCCGTCCCTGCCACGTCGACGTGATCGTCGTTGTCGCCCGCGCGGTGGCAGGACTCGGCGTCCGCGGGGGCCGCCCCGCCCCTCGGCAGGGCGGAGACTTCGTGCGCAGCAAGTCTCGGGGCCGGGCGTGTCTTGGTTGACTGATCTGCGCGCGTCGGCGTGTCGTTCACGCGGGCGCTGTGACTCACGTCTCATCCCGCGTCACCCGGATGGCCTATCCGGTCCGGGTCGAGCGGGCCATCGCCCGGCTCGTGTCGGGCACCCGAACAGCGGCCCCGGCAGACACAATGGCGCGCATGCCCGATCCGCGCAGCCGGCTGAGGCTGCCCAGCAGCCCGCCGCTGGCCCCCCTCGTCGCCATCGGGCGCCGGGTCGCGGTGGCCGTCGCGATCGTGGTCGTCAACTGGGTGTTCGTGATCATCGAGCGGGACGGCTACACCGACACGGCCGACGGCGAGGTGTCCGTGATCGACGCGCTCTACTACACGACGGTCACCCTCTCCACGACCGGCTACGGTGACATCACCCCGGTGACCGACTCGGCGCGGCTCACGAACGCCCTGCTGGTGACCCCGATGCGGCTGCTGTTCGTCCTCGTGCTGGTCGGCACGACCATCCAGGTGCTCACCGAGCGGTCGCGGGAGCAGTTCCAGATCTCACGGTGGAGGGCCCGAGTGAAGGACCATGTCGTCGTCTGCGGCTACGGCACCAAGGGCCGCAGCGCGGTCCGGGCGCTCATCCAGCAGGGGGTCGACCCCAAGGAGATCGTGGTCGTGGATGTCGACCCCGAGGCCGTCGCGGACGCGACCGGCAACGGCCTCACCGCCGTCCACGGCTCGACCACCAGCGACGCGGTGCTGCTGGAGGCCGTCTGCGAGCGGGCCCGGTCGGTGATCGTCGCAGTCAACCGCGACGACACCGCCGCCCTCACCACGCTGACCGTCCGCCAGCTCAACCCGGGCGTGACCGTGGTCGCCGCGGTCCGCGAGGAGCAGAACGCCGACCTGCTCCAGCAGAGCGGCGCCGACTCGGTGATCACCTCGTCCGACGCGGCCGGACGGTTGCTCGGTCTGGCCACCCACAGCCCGCAGACCGTGGCCGTCATCGAGGACCTGCTCGCCTACGGCCACGGCCTCGACCTGGTCGAGCGGAGCGTCGCGCCGGGTGAGGTGGACGGCCCGACCGACTCGCTGGGAGTGCCCGTCATCGCCGTCGTGCGCGACGGCCGGACCCTCGGCTACGACCAGCCCGATGCCGCCCGGCTGCTGGCCGGCGACAGGATCATCTACGTGGCCGGCGAGCGGCGCGGCTGACCCATTGACCGACACCGTGACGCGCGGGAGCTTCCTCCCGTCGCACCACGCGTTCGCCTTCTCCAACAGCTGGCCGACGCAGCCGGTGGTGACGCTTGACACCCCGTTCGGCGACGTCGAGATCGGCGAAGCGCGCGGCGGCCTGTGCGGCGGCATGGTGTTCGCGGCGCTCGACTTCTGGTACGCCGGGGCGGCACCGCCCCCGGATCGACCGACCCGGCGCGACGGCCTGTACAGGTTCATCGTCCGTCGCCTCATCGACTCGTGGCACCTGCCGGCGGGCGTGGCGCAGTACTACCAGTGGATGAACCTGCCCGACGCAGACATCTCGTTCGACGTCCTGGGCCGCAAGGTCGTCGTGGAGCGCGGACTCGCCTGGCGGACCCTCCGGGTGCAGTGGCCCCAGGTGAAGGCCGATCTCGCCCGTGGGATCCCGGTCCCGCTCGGCGTCGTGACCGTCGCGTCGCGGGACCCGCGCGACCTCGGCCTCAACCACCAGGTGCTCGCCTACGGCTACGAGACCGCCGGCCACCGGGCGACGGTGCGCGTCTACGACCCCAACCGGGCGGGGCGCGACGACGTACGCATCGGTTTCAGCACCCACAACGCGACCCGGCCGGTCACGTTCGACCACAACCTGGGGTTGCGCCGTCCCGTCCGG
>JBOGDY010000308.1:0-3373 GCA_050742955.1 Actinomycetes bacterium
ACCGGCCGGTGGCTCGAGGGACAGGGCGAAGGTCACCAGCAGGGCGAGCACGGACTGCAGGGCCAGACCGGTCGCGACGAGGGCGACCGGCTGGCCGGACGTGGAGGCGAGGTGGACGGTGACCAGCGGGATGGGCAGCTGGCCGAGCACAGCGGCGGACAGCCGCAGCGAACGCAGCGGCAGTCCCACCGACCCGAGGCCGGCGGCGGCCGAGACCAGCGCCAGCGCACCGGCCCAGTACGGCGGGCCGTCGCCGGCATCCAGACCGGCCAGCCCGCTCGCGCGCGCCCCGTAGGCATCCAGGAGCGAGAGGACGACCGCGAGCAGGCCGAGCGCCTCGGCGGTCGCGTCGAGCCCTCGGCGGTGAGTGACGAGCGCGGCCCCAGCCGCGAGGGCGGTGCAGCCGGCCATCACCGCGGCGCGACCGCCGACGCCCAGCGTGCCCCAGGACACGACCAGGAAGATCACGGCGGCCACGGCGAGGAGGGTGACGCCGAGCCCGAGCAGCAGGTTCTGCACCCGGCGGCGGGTCCATTCGGGCGCGGGGCGGGCCGGGCGCGCCTGGTCGGTCAGCGGCGGCAGGCCCGGAGCCGGGGGCGGCGTCGTGGCCGGTTGCGCCCCGGCGTACGGGTGAACCGCCTCGGACCGCAGCCGGTCGACCAGCCGCGCCCGCCGGTCGAGCAGGCCGGTCGCCTCGACGGAGACCCGCCAGAGCTCGGCGGCGGTCGCGCTCGACAGGGACACCCCGCACGACCGGCAGGACGTCGCGCCGCGCACGTCGGCCGCGCAGGACGGGCAGCGGGAAGGGTCGGCGAGGACACGATCGTCGATCATGGGTTGATCGTCGGCCGTGGCGGCCGACGACTTCATCCGTGCGGGTACTCAGCCGGCGCTTGAGTACCACCTGGACCTTGTCCGGGTCCGGCCGCTCAGACGGGGGTGACCCCGTGCCGGCGGCGGGAGAAGTGCCGGTCCTTGGATCGGGCCAGCCGCAGCCGGTGTACCAGCTGGTCGCGCAGCGCCTCGGGCGCCACGATGTCATCGACGACGAGCTCGCTCGCGAGCCGCACGACGTCGATGTCCGTGTCGTAGTCGGTCCGCTTGGCGTCAACGAACGCGGCTCGTTCCTGCTCGTCGTCGATCGCGGCGATCTTGTTGGCATAGACCGCGTTGACCGCCGCCTCCGCGCCCATCACCGCGATCTTGGCGGTCGGCAGCGCCAGCGTCGCGTCGGGCTCGAAGCCGGGGCCGGCCATCGCGTAGAGCCCGGCGCCGTAGGCCTTGCGGACCACCACGCAGATCTTCGGGACCGTGGCCTCCGAGATAGCGCTGATCATCTTGGCGCCGTGGCGGATGATGCCCATCTTCTCCACCACCGAGCCGACCATGAAGCCGGGCACGTCGGAGAGGAAGACCAGCGGCACGTTGAAGGCGTCGCAGAGCTGCACGAAACGCGTGGCCTTGTCGGCGGAGTCGACGAAGAGCACCCCGCCCTTGAACATCGAGTTGTTGCCGACGACGCCGACGACCTCGCCGTCGAGACGGCCGAAGCCGACCAGCACCTCGCGCGCCCACAACGCATGGATCTCGAAGAACGAGTCCTCGTCGAGAAGGCCCTTGGCATAGCGGCGCATGTCGAACGCCTGCCGGTCGCTGTCGGGAACCAGGGCGGCGAGATCGATGCCCGACGGCGCGGGCCGCGACTCGGCAACCGGCGGCGCGCCCTCCCAGCTCGAGGGCAGGTAGGACAGGTAGGCCTTGACGGTGTCCAGCGCCTCGGTCTCGGACTTCACGAGGAAGTGCCCGACGCCGGACTGCGAGCAGTGCACCCGGGCCCCGCCCATCTCCTCGAGCGTGGTCTTCTCGCCGGTGACCATCTCGACCATCCGGTCCGAGCCGAGGTACATCGACGCGTTGCCCTCGACCATGACCACCACGTCGCAGAACGCCGGGATGTAGGCGCCGCCGGCAGCGGACGGGCCGAACAGCGCGCAGACCTGCGGGATCGAGCCGCTGGCCCGGACCTGGTTCCAGAAGATCTTGCCCGCGCCGCGCCGGCCGGGGAACAGGTCGACCTGGTCGGTGATGCGGGCCCCGGCCGAGTCGACGAGGTAGACCATCGGGACGCCGCAGCGGTAGGCCGTCTCGATGATCCGGATGATCTTCTCGACCGTCCGGGCCCCCCACGAGCCGGCCTTCACCGTCGAGTCGTTGGCCATCACGCACACGGGACGCCCGGCAACGGTCGCCGAGCCCGTCACCACGCCGTCGGCGGGCAGGTCACCGGCCGAGACGTTCGCGAACACCCCGTCCTCGACGAACGAGCCGTCGTCGACGAGCAGCCGCACCCTCTCGCGGGCGAACAGCTTGCCCTTGGCGGCGTTCGCCTCGTGGTACCTGGCCGCGCCGCCCTTCTCGACCCCCTCGCGCAGGCTCGGCACCGGCGGGTGCTCGGGCATCGGGTTGTGCTCTTGGGTCTGGACCGGGGACACGCCTCACCTCGGACGAGAGGGGGTACGACGGGGACGCCCGCGAGCCTAACGGTCGCGGTTCCCGGCCTCAGCCGTCGGTCGTGGACCTCGTCGTCCGTCCTCGGACCCCGCCCCGGCGAGGGCGACCGCCATCAGGGCCCGCAGCACGGACTCCTGGCCCGCCAGCGGCAGGCTGATGGAGTCCGCGTAGACCTCGATCAGCCAGCCGCCGTCGGCTCCGGTGCCACCGACCCCGAGCACCCCGGTGTAGCCGGCGGCGGCGAGGCACGCCTCCTCGGCGGGGTCGCTGCCGGGGGCACCGAGCTCGACCCGGAACGCGCCCGCGTCCCGGAGGGCGGCGTCCGTGACGGGGAAGTCGTCGAGGTGGAAGACCGCGCCGATCTCCGCCTGCGCCTGACCCGCCTCGTCCAGCGGCAGGCCGATCCGTTGCACGGACGAGCTGACCGTGATCAGGTCCCGGCTCCCGGGCGGCTGCTGCGACACCCACCAGGCCGACGCGTCGAGGACGGACAGGGCGAGGTCGGCGACGGCCTCGACCCGCTGGCGGGCCCCCCGGCCCGAAAGGCGGTCGAGGAGCTCGACCCCCGAGTCGAGCACCGCCTGGTTGTCGACGGCCAGGCGGCCGCGCCGGGCGCGACGGTCGACCGGCAGCTCATCGTCCGGGTCGGCGGCACTGCGGCCGGCGACGACCGGCGTGCTGGAGCCGGACCGCTTGGCGCGGTACTGCGCCGCGTCGGCCAGGCGGAACAGACGGACGGGTGAGTCGAGGCGGCCAGGCATCGACTCCGTGGAGGCGACGCCGCAGGACACACCGGTGCTCATCGGCTGGCGGTCGACGACGCGGCACAGCTCTTCGGCCACCGTCACCGCCTGCTGGAGGC
>JBOGDY010000309.1:0-3372 GCA_050742955.1 Actinomycetes bacterium
GCGTGCTCGACAGGACATCGAGAGCCAGTCGCGTCAGGAACGGGGTCCCGTCCGGCCCAGCCGGCTCTCCGGCCGCGACCGGGAAGTGAATCGTCGAGGAGCCCTCCTCGCGGGCCACCCGGACCCGAGCGGTCGCGGGGTCCAGAGACCGTCCGTGCAACGTCCCGTGGAGCTCGAGAACGGTGCCGTCCACCAGCACCGAGTCGACCTGAGCCGGCATCGTGCTCACCTCGACGGCGAAGTCGCCACCCGCCGTGGTCGGGATGACGCGCGCTCCGCCGACCATCAGGAACCGCGGTCTCTTTGCCCTGCCATGTCCGGTCTCCCGCAGCCAGCGTCTCCGGGTGATGCCGTGGGACCGAACCTCGACCCGGAGCTGCCACTGCCCGTCGCGGAACCGGCGGCGGTGCCGCAACGACCCGACCTGCAAGGAGGCGTCGAAGCCCGACCAGTCGTAGCAGGTCAGTCCGTCCGGGGCGGTGGCGGTCACGTCCGGCCTGTGGACCTGCCGGACCACCATGGCCACCACGCTCTCGGGGTGACCGGACTCCTCCAACGTGAGCCGGACGCGTGCGGACCGTTCCTGGCTGATGTCGAGGAAGGCGATGTGGGCGTAACCCCTGACCCGGAGCGTGTCGCCGTCCCACCAGACATCCTCGATGAGCGCACGCAGCGGCAGCTCGTCACGGTCGAGTCGGTAGACGTTCTCGGGGATGTCCAGCCTGCGATCCTCGCGGAACGGATAGTCGCCGTAGAAGCGCCGACCGCGACGGATGACCGGGGTCCGCTCGATCTCGCCGGACTGCTCGAACCGCAGCACGTCCAACAGCTCGGGCATCATCCGCCGCCGGACGAGGTGGTACTTCAGCCGGTCGATCGCGGGAAGGTGGTCGAAGACGTTCGGACTCGCCCGGTCGAAGAAGTCGTTGGCCAGGTCGAGGAACAGGGAGCGGAAGTCGTCGTCCGCCTCGTCGAGGGCCTGCAGGAAGTAGCGCAGGTCCTGTTCGGCGCAGGCCCGGTCGTAGCGCTGCTTTAGGTCGCGCTGACCCTGTGCCGCCAGGAACCGGCTCACGCCGTCGATCGCGTGACAACGGTCGGTGATGGCTCGTGTCTCGGTGCGTCGCTGGGTGATCGAGGTGCTGTCGCCGACGCGTTCGCGCCACAGGTAGACCGGCTGGCGGAGGACGTCGACCGAGCGGGCGAGCACATGGGCCGGCAGCGTCACCGGGGTGTCCTCGTAGAGCACTCCCTCGGGCCAGCGCAAGCCGTGCCCGGTCCAGAAGCTGTGCCGCCACAGCTTGTTCCAGGCCGTCCGGTCATTGAGCAGGGCAGGGTGCTTCGACACGTGGGTCTTCAGACGGGTGGCGTTGAACGCGGCCGAGACCATGCCCGCCTGGCGGGTGCCGGTAGCGGTCAGTCGGTGGAAGTTGCCGGTGGCGAAGTCCGAGCCGGTTTCGTCGAGCGAGCCGGCGAGCAGCTCGTAGGCGCGCTGCGCGACGACGTCGTCGCTGTCCACGAAGGCCAGGTATTCACCGGATGCTCGGTCGGCGCCGGTGTTACGGGCGTTGCCCAGCCCACCGTTCGCCTGCTGCACAAGGACGAACCGCCGGTCACGCTCGGCGAAGCTGCGGGCGATCACGGCGCTGGCGTCCGTCGAACCGTCGTCGACCATGATGACCTCGAGGTCGCGCCAGGTCTGCTGCGCAAGGGACTCGAGGCAGTCGGTGAGGTACCTCTCCACGTTGTAGATAGGGACGACGACGCTGATTCGCGGCATGCGGTTTCGGAATCCTCCGGTGTGGGCGGCGCCAGTTTAGATGGTCGTCGCACCGGCCGGTCACGCGTGCTCGGCGGTTCAGAAGACGGTCGGGACCACCAGGAAGCCCTCGGCCAGGCGACCGTCGGGCAGGCCCGCCAGACGGGCGATCCCGCCGGACCAGGCCCGCAACCGGTCCTCGAGGCCGTCCATGTGACCGGTCTGGCTCACATGCGCCCGCAACGCCGCCAGCTTGCGCGGGAACACATCGGTGATGTCGACGTAGTGGTCGACCGAGGGATGCCCCATGACCCAGGCCTCCGCCACAGACCACTCGTCGAGCCCCTCGTCGCGTAGCAGCTCCGGGTGCGCGAACCGGTTGCGGGCGTCCGGATAGATCGCCGCGATCGCCCCTGCGCCGGCTGCCAGGTGGTCGGGGTGGCTCGCGGGGATCCGCGCCCAGTTGCGGTCGGCGCTCTGGATGAGCATTCGCTGCGGGCGGACCTGCCGGATCACTCGGCTGATGTCGCGCCGCAGTTGCTGGGTCGCCTCCAACCGCCCGTCCTGGTATCCCAGGAACCGCACGTCGTGCACGCCGACCTCCTTGGCCGCCGCCTCCTGCTCGGCGCGGCGGGTGGCCGGGACCTCGGCCCGGTCGACCGTGTCGTCGAAGCCGCCGGCGTCGCCGTCGGTGCACACGCAGTAGGTCACCTCGATGCCGGCCTCGGTCCACCTGGTCACCGTCCCGGCTGCGCCGAAGTCGACGTCGTCTGGGTGCGCGGTGACCACCAGCACCCGCTCGACGGCACTGTCTTCGAGCACGTCGGCCCTCCTCTCGTCGCGGCCATCGTAGGTAACCGTCCCGACTGGTCTGTCTCAAGACCGTGGCAAGACCGGTCGACGACCAGAGCAGGCCAGCCAGGCTCGTCCGCGCACTGACCCCGACCGGAATGCCACACCATGCCCAGCATCACCCTTCTGCGGTCGACCGCCGTCGTCGTGCTCGCCGTCGCCGCGCTCGTCCCCGCCGTGACGCCGGCACATGCAGCCGCCACGCCCGCGATCCCGACGTTCTCGCCCGCGATCGACCCCTACGCGAGGTACGAGGCGGAGTCGGGCTGCAGCCCGACGGAGAAGCCGGGTCCGCAGATGCTGCGGTCCATCCTGACGAAGACCTACGGCACATCCATCTCGACCAACATCGTGCGGCCGTGCTCGGCATCCTCGAGCGGGCACGAGGAGGGACGGTCCCTCGACTGGACGACCAGCGTCCGGGTGGCGGCGCAGAAGGAGATGGCGACCGCCTTCATCGGCTGGCTGCTGGCGAAGGACGGCTACGGCAGTACGCACGCGATGGTGCGGCGGCTCGGCATCCAGTACGTCATCTGGAACAACCGGATGTGGCGCGCCTACGACCCGGGTCGTGGCTGGGCCGAGTACTCCGGTTGTCTCGCGACGGCCAAGGCCGGGAAGGCCTACGACAACGCCTGCCACCGCAACCACGTCCACGTCAGCTTCAGCTGGGACGGCGCCTACAAGCGCACTTCGTACGCCACCGGCTACGTCGCCTGCCCGAGCTTCCCGAGCGTCCCCACCCCGGCGGCCCTGCCGACCAC
>JBOGDY010000310.1:0-3353 GCA_050742955.1 Actinomycetes bacterium
CGAAGGGAGTCGGCGCGGGGGCACGCGCCGGACACGGCATGTTCGACACGATCTACGACCTCCCCATCCACGCGCTCGTCGTGCACGGTGTCGTGGTCCTGGTGCCGCTCGCCGCTGCCGGCGTCCTGCTGCTGTGCGTCCGGCCCGGGTTGCGCGGCACCAACGTGGGGTGGTCCGTCGCCGGACTGGCGGTGGTCGGTGCGGCCCTGGCGTTCGTCGCGCGGCAGAGCGGCCTCGAGCTGGAGAAGCGGGTCGGGGCGGGAGCGCGGGGTGTGATCGCCGAGCAGATCGCCGACCACAAGTCGTTCGGGATCCTGACCGTGTGGTACGCGCTGGCAATGGCTGTGGCCGCCGTGGCGCTGGTCGTGTCCGCCCGTCGCAAGGTCAGCCGCACCGTCGGCGCCGTCATCGTGGCGGTGGCCGTGGTCACGGCCGGCTCGGCCGCCGTCCAGGTCGTGCTCACCGGGCACTCCGGGTCCGTCGCGGTCTGGAAGTGCACGATCGTCCCCGAGGAGTGCAGCGGCTGAGCCCGGTCAGTCCTCCGGCTCGTCCCGGCTGCGCAGCAGCCGCCGCAGCGACGCCAGCCGTCCCGGGTCGCTCCGGCCCGCCGCGACCCAGTCGTCCAGGGCGCAGTCGGGCTCGTCGTGGGAGCACGACCGCGGGCAGCCCTCCGTGCCGGCCTCGAGGTCGGGGAACGCGCGGATCACCCGGTTCAGGTCGACGTGGGCGAGGCCGAAGCTGCGCACCCCCGGGGTGTCGATGACCCACCCAGCGCCGTCGAGCTCCAACGCGATGGCCGAGGCGGACACGTGCCGGCCGCGGCCGGTGACCGCGTTGACCACGCCGATGGCCCGTGCCGCGCCCGGCACGAGGGCGTTGACCAGGGTCGACTTGCCGACCCCGGAGTGGCCGACGAGCACGCTGACACGGCCGGCCAGGCGGCCGCGCAGCTCGTCGAGCGGCCCGCCCCGGCGCACCACCACGTGCGGGACGTCGAGCGCCCGGTAGGTGTCGAGCAACGCCGCCGGGCCGGCGAGGTCGGCCTTTGTCAGGCACAGCAGGGGCGTCAGCCCCGCGTCGTAGGCGGCGACCAGGCAGCGGTCGATCAGCCGTGGTCGGGGCGCTGGGTCGGCGAGGGCGCTGACCACGACCAGCTGGTCGGCGTTGGCGACGATGACCCGCTCCATGGGGTCGGTGTCGTCGGCCGTGCGGCGCAGCGCGGACCGGCGCTGATGGACCCGGACGATCCGCGCCAGGGAGTCCGCCCGCCCCGACACGTCGCCCACGATCGCCACCCGGTCGCCGACCACGACACCGCGCCGGCCGAGCTCGCGCGCCTTCATGGCCACCACCTCGGTGGGCCCGACCCGGCAGGTGTAGCGGCCCCGGTCGACGGTGACCACGACCCCCTCGGTCGCGTCGGTGTGGCTGGGCCGTTCCTTGGTGCGAGGCCGTGAGCCGGGGGAGGGCCGAACCCGCACGTCGTCCTCGTCGAGGTCCCGACGGCGCTTTCCCCCATTCACCCGGGGCCCCCGCGGGACCGGGAGCGAAGCGAGCGATTTCGTGGGGTGTTCACCCGAGCATCCCGGTCCACAGGTCCACGAAGCCGGGCATCGTCTTGGCCGTGGTGGCCACGTTCTCGACCAGTACACCGGGCACGCACAGCCCGATCACCGCGGCCGCGGTCGCGAGCCGGTGGTCGTCGTGGGTCGCGAAGACCCCGCCATGCATCGGACGGGGGCGGATGAGCAGCCCGTCGTCGGTCTCCTGGACGTCGCCCCCCAAGGCGGTGATCTCCGCGCTGAGTGCCGCAAGCCGATCGGTCTCGTGGTGGCGCAGGTGGGAGATGCCGCGCAACCGGGACGGCCCGTCCGCCAGAGCGCACAGCGCGGTCAGTACGGGGGTCAGCTCGCCGGCGTCGCCGAGGTCGACGTCGATGCCCTTGAGCCGGTCGGGGCCGGTGACCTCCAGCCCGGCCGGAGTGAGCTCGCACCTCGCGCCGAACTGCGCGAGCAGGCGGCGCAGCGCGTCGCCCGCCTGGGTGGTGCGCGCCGGCCAGCCGGGCACGGTGACCCGGCCGGACGTGACGGCTGCGGCGGCGAGGAACGGCGCGGCGCTGGACAGGTCCGGGTCGATGTGCAGCCGCCCGAGCCGTAGGGGCCCCGGCTCGACCCTCCACGAGAGGTTGTCGATGTGCTCGACGATGGCGCCGGCGGTCCGGAGCATCTCCACCGTCATCTCGATGTGTGTTCCCGACGGCAGCCGGCCGCCGACGTGGCGCACCTCGACGGCGTCGGCGCACCGCGGGGCGGCGAGCAGCAGCGCGCTGACGAACTGTGAGGACATCGACGCGTCCAGGGTCACCGAACCGCCCAGCAGCCATCCACGGCCCCGCACCGTGAGCGGGAGCCCGCCGGACGTGTCGGTCACGTCGGCACCGAGGGCCCGTAGCCCGTCCACCACCGGGGACAGCGGCCGGTCCCGGGCCCGCGGGTCGCCGTCGAAGCGGACGTCGCCGACGGCGAGGGCCGCCACGGGTGGCAGGAAGCGCATCACCGTGCCCGCATTGCCGACGTCGATCGAGGCCGGGCCGGCCAGCGGCCGCGGCGAGACCAGCCACTCGTCGTACCGCTCCTCGATCCCGGTGCCGAGCGCGCGCAGGCCGCCGCACATGAGAAGGGTGTCCCGGCTGAGCAGGGGGCCGACGAGCGTCGAGGGCGACTGCGACAGGGCGGCGAGGATCAGCGCGCGGTTGGTGACGGACTTCGAGCCGGGCACTGGCACTGTCGCATGCACGGGTCCGACGGCGACCGGTGCCGGCCACGGCTGCGTCATGCGCCGAAGCGTAGTGGCGCGTGAACCGTGACCTGTCAGGTTCTCACGCGGTTCCGGCCCCGCGAGAGTCTGACAGGTGCCGGGGGTCAGCCGGGGAGCTTCGTGCGGGCGCTGCGGGCGGCCCGCTTCGCCTCGCGACGCGCGACGCGCCTGGCGCGGCGGCTTCGGTCGGCGGCATGGTGGCTCGCGTGCCGTGCGCGCCAGGCCAGGCCGGGACGTCCCTCGGTGTCGACCGCGGCGAGGATCAGCCCGCCGAGCAGGCCGACGTTCTTGAAGAAGTGGACCTGCTGCTGGGAGCGGGTCGCCTGGTCCTGCTCCTCCCAGAACCGGTGGCCGGCGGCCGTCGTCGGGATGATGCTGGCCGCCAGCAGCGTCGAGGACAGCCGGGGGAATCGACCGAGGGCGAGCAGCGTCCCGGCGCCGACCTGGACCGCACCGTTGATCTTGACCAGGGACTCGGGGTCCTCGGGCAGGTAGGGCAGCTTCGCCGCGATGGGCGGGGCCACGTCCTGCGCCGC
>JBOGDY010000311.1:0-3343 GCA_050742955.1 Actinomycetes bacterium
GCGGGCTGGCCGTTGCTCCGTTCGGGTGATGCTCGGGCCGCATTTGGGTGATAGCGGACCGCCGCCGGATGCAGGTGCCTTCTTCGGGCGAGACTCCGAGCAGAGACTCGTCCGCGATGGCGTGATCGGCACGTGCCCGCCGGGGATTGATGGCCCGAACGGGTGAACCGCCGCCCCGACGGACCGCGACGACCGCGACGGAGGGGCAGTGAGCGAGCAGCAGACCGAGGGACCGGTGGGACCCGCAGCGGACACCGGGGAGGCCGCCGGGCTGGACCTGCCCCTGAGTGCGGATGCGGCCGACGTCGGGGCCAGCCGCGAGGCACAGCGTCGTCGCCGCCTGCTCGGCATCGTGCTGGTGGTGGGGCCGCCCATGGCATACCTGTGGTGGCGGATCGGGGCGGGCCATCCCGTCGACCTGTTCCAGATGCCACACATCGACTGGCTGATCGTCACGCCGATCCTGTTCTTCGTGCTGCTCGGCGTCGTCCTCGTCGGTGGCTCCGTCGTCGCCGGACGGTCGCCGCACGTCATCTACCGACCCGAGCAGATCGACGTGCGGCTCGCCGACGTCAAGGGCATCGACGCGGTGAAGGAGGACGTGGTCCGCTCGCTCAACCTCTTCCTCGCGCACAAGACGTTCCGCGCGGAGATGGGGGGCACGCCGCGGCGAGGGCTGCTGTTCGAGGGGGCGCCCGGGACGGGCAAGACCTACCTGGCCAAGGCGATGGCACGTGAGGCAGGCGTGCCCTTCCTGTTCGTCTCGGCCACGTCCTTCCAGTCGATGTACTACGGCGCGACCGCACGCAAGATCCGGTCGTACTTCAAGGCGCTTCGCAAGGCGGCCCGTCAGGAGGGCGGCGCGATCGGCTTCATCGAGGAGATCGACGCCATCGCGATGGCCCGCGGCGGGATCAACGCCACGCCCATGCCGGCGGCGGTGCGGATGACCGCGACGGACTGCGGCGGCATGACGGGCCTGCCGGCCGCCTATGCAGGTGCGTCGGCCGCCCCGCTGTCGACCGTCGTGCACCCCTCGGTCGTCAGCGAGGGTGTCGGCGGGGTGGTCAACGAGATGCTCGTCCAGATGCAGTCCTTCGATGCGCCGACCGGCTGGCAGAAGCTGCAGACCAAGATGGTGGACCGGCTCAACCTCTACCTCCCGCCGCACCGGGCGCTCCGCCGCCCCCGGCCGCCGGCGACGAACCTGCTCCTCATCGCGGCCACGAACCGGGCCGACAACCTCGACCCTGCCCTGCTGCGGCCCGGCCGCTTCGACCGCAGGCTCACCTTCGAGCTGCCCGCCAAGAGTGGGCGTCGCACCCTGATCGACCACTTCCTCGAGAGCAAGGCCCACGACCCCGAGCTCGACGACGATGTCAGGCGGGACGCGCTGGCAGGGGTCACCCAGGCCTACACACCCGTCATGATCGAGCACCTCCTCGACGAGGCCCTCGTGAACGCGGTCCGCCGCGGCCGGAAGCGGATGAGCTGGGCCGACGTCGAGAAGGCGCGACTGGTCGAGGAGGTCGGCATGGGGCAGCCGGTCGCCTACACGGTCCACGAGAAGCGACTGATCGCAACCCACGAGGCGGGGCACGCGACCGTGGCCTGGCTGGTCGCTGCGCACCGTCGGCTCGAGGTGCTCACCATCGTCAAGCGCCGGCAGGCGCTGGGCCTGCTGGCCCACGGCGACCCGGACGAGGTCTACACCCGGTCCCGTGCGGAGATGACCGCCCTCATCCAGATCGCGATGGGCGGCCAGTGCGCCGAGGAGATCTTCTTCGGGGACGTGTCGACCGGCCCCGGCGGCGACCTCCTGTACGCCACCAACGTGGCCGCCGAGATGATCGGGTCCTGCGGCATGGGCGAGACCCTCGTGTCCTACGCGGCCATCCAGAACAGCGCCTTCTCCGACACCAACATCGTCGGCCGGGTCCTCGGCGACCAGGAGGGCCGGGGCCGGGTCGAAGAGCTGCTGCAGCGCCAGAAGATGGTCGTGCGGGGTCTCCTCGAGACCAACCAGCACCTGGTCGCGGCCCTGCGCGACGCGCTGCTCGAGCGCCACGAGCTCATCGGCACCGAGATCACCGACGTCCTCGAAGCCGCCGCGCAGGCTGAGGCCGGCGCCGTCCCGCTCGACGTCGTCGACCTGAGGGACGGGGCTCCGCGACGGTCCTCCCCGGCCTGAAACCGGGCCGCGGCCCGCACCGGACGGTAAACGGTTCGAGGCCACCCGGCCTGCGTAGCCTGAGCGGATGCCCACCGCCGGGAAGGTGCTCACGCACGGTCTCGCGGTGCTCGTCGGCGCCGGGTGCGGCGTGCTCGGCTCCTTCGCCCACGCCGCCACCTGGCACGGGCTGCCCGTTGGACTGGCGGTGGGGCTCGGGCTGACCGGCGCCTTCTTCGTGCTGGCCGGCCAGGTCGCCCGGGCGCGCACGGCGGTGCTCGCGGCGACGGCGGGATGGCTGCTGCCGGTGGTGCTGCTGGCCAGCCCCCGGGCAGAGGGGGACCTGGTCGTGACCGGCGGGCTCCTCGGCAGCGCCTGGATGTTCGGCGGCATCGTCGTCGCGGTCGCCGTGGCCCTGCGCACCTCCCCTTCAGTGCGCTCGCGACCGGTCCGATGACATCGGCGTGGAGGGCGTGACGCGGCAAGACGTCGAGGCGCCCGCCGGCGACACCGGGGCCGACGAGCCGACCGGTGTCGCGGCGGGGGGCGTCGTGCTGCGCCTGGGCGGATCCCGCTATGTCCTGGCCATGGCCGACGTCGCGGAGGTCGTCCAGGTGCCCAAGGTGACGCGCATCCCCGGTGCACCGTCGTGGCTGCGCGGCGTGGCCAACTGGCGGGGCCGGATGCTTCCGGTCATCGATGTCAGACCACTCCTCGGCGCGCCCTCCGGCCCGCTCGCCTCCAGCGCGCGGCTGGTGGTGGTGCAGGGTGGCGCGGACGGCGCGACCACGGCCGGTCTCGTCGCCGAGACCGTCCAGGGGGTCTTCGACGTGGTGGCCGACGACCTGGCGCCCGCACCGCCGACCCTCGCAGCCGACGCCGCCCGGCTGGTCGCGGGCCAGGTCAGCGACCATCGAGGGCCGCTCGCGGTGCTCGACGCGGGTGCCCTGCTCGGGCTGAGGAACCAGGTGGACCGCCGCCGCCACGGCAGCTGAGACCGCCGGGCCCCGGCGTACCGGCTCTGCCCCTTCAGGCCGGGCCTTTTCCACCCGATGCCACTCCCGTGCGCGTCCCTCGCGCCCCTCGGCTTGGAGGCGCCTCCGTGGAGTCCTGGAAGATGCTCAACCGCGCGTCCGCGGTCACCATCGCGGTCAGCGTGGTGGTCGGCGCCGT
>JBOGDY010000312.1:0-3335 GCA_050742955.1 Actinomycetes bacterium
GAAGATGAGCCGCTACGTCGCCAACATCAAGGCCCGGCTCGAGGAGCTGGCACCGGGCGTGCCGTTCTACGTGATGAAGTCCAACGGCGGGGTCCTGTCGGCCGACGAGGTCGTGCACCAGCCGATCACCACGGTGCTGTCCGGACCGGCGGCCGGCGCATTGGGCGCGGCCCTGGTCGCCGAGGCGGCCGGCATCGACCGGGTGCTCACCTGCGACGGCGGTGGCACCTCCACCGACGTCGCCGTGGTCCTGGACGGGCAGCCGGCGCTCACCACCGAGGGCAGCGTCGGCAGCTATCCCAGCAAGATCCCGATGATCGACGTCGTCACGGTCGGCGCCGGCGGCGGCTCAGTGGCGTGGATCTCGCCGGAGGGCACGCTCAAGGTCGGCCCCCGGTCCGCAGGCGCCGACCCCGGCCCGCTCTGCTACGGCCTGGGCGGCACCGAGCCGACCATCACCGATGCCCACCTCGTGCTCGGCCGCATCCCCCCGCACCTGCTCGGCGGTGAGATCCCCCTCGACGTCGGCGCCGCGCGGGACGGGCTGACCCGACTGGCCGGCACCCTCGGTCTCGGCCTCGAGGACTGCGCCACCGGCATCCTGGAGATCTCCGCGTGGAACCAGGCGAACGCGCTCCGCCAGGTCACGGTGGCGCGCGGACTCGACGTGCGCGACTTCACCCTCACGACGTTCGGCGGGTCCGGGTCCCTGCTGCTGTGCCGGCTGGTGGACATCCTCGGGCTGGCCGGCGTCCTCGTGCCGCGCGACCCCGGCAACCTCTCCGCGTTCGGCCTGCTCACCGTCGACGTGCGCAACGACTACGTGCAGACCGCGGTGGCCCGGCACACCGAGCTCGACCCGGCCGCCGTGCAGAAGCTGTACGACGACTTGCAGGCGCAGGCCTCCGAGGCGCTGCTGCGGGAGGGTTTCCCGGCCGGGGAGCATCGCTACCTGCGCACCGCCGACCTGCGCTACTTCGGGCAGGCCTTCGAGGTGCGGGTCGGCGTCCCCGACGGGCCGATGGACGTCGCCCTCGTCAGCGTGGTGGCCGATCGGTTCCATGCGGCGCACGAGCAGCTCTACGGCTACTCCTTCCGCGACGATGACCGGCAACCGGTCGAGTGGGTCAACCTGCGGGTCTCCGGCGTGGGGCCGATCGCCCGGCCCCAGCTGCGGGACCTGCCCGCGAGGGAGGGCGACGTAGGACGCGCGCGCACCGGCGTACGCCGGGTGTTCTTCGACCGGCCCGTGGACACCCCGGTCTACTGGCGTGCGGACCTCGCGCCCGGCGACGTCATCCGCGGACCGGCCGTCGTCGAGGAGTTCGGGTCGACGGTGCCGCTGCACCCGGGGTTCACCGCCCGCGTCGACCGGTTCGGCAACATGCTGGTGACCAGGGAGGCCGGCCGATGACCGTCAAGGGTGTGGACCCGGTCGTCCTCGAGATCGTCGAGGGTTCGCTGGCGGCGATCGAGATGGAGGTCGAGACCGCGATCGGGCGCACGGCGCGGTCGCCGATGATCCGCGACGCGCACGACTTCCGCGCCGGCATCCACGACGCCAAGCTGCGCAAGCTGACCGGGCGGTCCTACTCGGCGCTGGTGCACCCGGTGGCGCGCGACTTCCCGCTGGAGACGATGCGCCCGGGCGACGTCTTCTTCCACAACGACGTCTACGAGTCCGAGGGTGGCATCGGCCACCTGCCGGACCTGTGCGTCACGGTGCCGGTCTTCGTCGACGGCGCAGGCGGCGATGCCGAGGTGGTGGCCTTCGTCCAGGCGTTCGGTCACCACGACGACATCGGGGGAGCGGTGCCCGGGTCGATGCCCTCCCACGCCACCTCGGTGTTCGAGGAGGGCCTGATGGTGCCGCCCATCAAGCTGTGGGACCAGGGGGTCCCAAACGAGGCGGCGCTGCGCATCATGACCCGCAACTCGCGGATGCCCGACTCGCTGGCGGCCGACCTCGACGCCGAGTGCTCCGCCTGCCTGATGGGTTCGCAACGGCTGACCGGGCTGTTCACTCGCTACGGCCGCGACACCGTCGAGGCGTGCTTCGACGCGATCATCGACAAGACGACCGAGACCTACCGGCGCGAGATCCTCTCGAAGATCCCCGACGGCGAGTACGTCTGGGAGGACTACGCCGAGCACGACGGGGTCGACGAGCCACGGCTGCACGCCCAGCGGATCACGCTGACCAAGACCCCCGACAAGCTGGTGCTCGACTTCACCGGAACGTCGCCGCAGGCGAAGGGACCGATCAACCACTGCGGCGACTACGCCGAGGGCAACTTCCTGAAGAAGTGGCTGGCGCCGGTCCTGCGCAACCTCGCGGACACCCCGGAGCGGATGGCCCAGCTCGACGTCAACGAGGGCGTGGTGCCGCTGATCGAGATGCGGTTCCCGCCACCCGGGACCCTGCTCACGCCGATCTTCCCGGCCCCCACGAACGCCCGCACCTTCGTGATCCTGCGGCTGCTCGGCGTGCTGGCCGGGGTGGTCGCCAAGGCGGTCGACGGGCGGATGCCGGCCGACCAGGAGACGATCCGCTACACCGGCGTCTACGGCACCGACCGTGACGGCGCCCCCTACCTGATGCGTGAGGTGCTCGGCGGCGGGTCGGGGGGCCGCTACTACGCCGACGGCGAGGACACGATCCACGTCGTGCCCGACTCGCGCAACCTGCCGACCGAGTTCACCGAGTCGCGGTTCCCGCTCCTGGTGGAGCGCCTCGGCCTGGCGGTCGACTCGGGCGGGCCGGGCCGCCACCGCGGCGGGCTCGGCTACGAGAAGCACATCCGGATGCTGCGCGACGCGCACTTCATGTCCATCGCCGACCGGTCCATCCTGGCCTGCTGGGGGGTCAAGGGCGGCAAGGCGGGCCAGCCGTTCCAGGTGACGATCGACCCCGGTGGCCCGGCCGAGCGAGAGGTCGACGCGCTGGCCGACGCCGAGCCGGTGCGGGCCGGTGAGGTCATCCGGATCCGGACCACCGGCGGCGGTGGCTGGGGTGATCCGCTCGACCGCGAGGTGACCGACGTCGAGCGGGACGTCCGCTGGGGGAAGGTCTCGGTGCGCGGCGCGCGCGAGGACTACGGCGTCGTTCTCTCGTACGACGGTGAGCAGCCGGTCCTCGACGCCGCCGCGACCGAGCAGCTCCGGAGCGAGCTGCGGTCCCGGCGTACCGGAGCGGAGCCGTTCTTCGACCGAGGGCCCGGGTTCGCCCGACTCGCCGGTGGAGCGACGCACGCCGACGTGGACCTGCGCTGAGCGCGGTACCGCAGTTGTCGTGGGCGCAGGTCTGCGCGCGGCGGCTGAAGCGGCACGCACTC
>JBOGDY010000313.1:0-3323 GCA_050742955.1 Actinomycetes bacterium
GTGCAGCACGACCTCGACGAAGCCGGGACCGGCGTGCTCGGTGAGGTCGAGGCCGAGACCGTTGAGCCTGGTCTTGTCGGCGGCCGCCGGCGTGTTCACGCGGACGATCTGCACCGGGAGCGCGGCCGGGTCGGCCGAGTCGAGCGGCTGCGCGGCGGCGGGCACGCCCACGACGGCGCCCATGGTCAGGGCCGCGGTCGCGAGCAGGGCCGAAGCGACCCTGGTGCGTGGGCGGGGTGTACGGATCACGAGTCCTCCTGGACGTCCACGGCAGCGAGTGACCGCCGTCACAGTGGGCATAACCGCCGCGACCCGGGTCAGGTCACGGTCACGCCCGACATGTTCTCCAGTGTGACTGAAATCACCCGAAATGACCAGAAAGTGTCACAACGTCATCGGGTGATGGCGGAGCGTGAGGAACCGCGGGCGGCAGCGTGCCGAGGATGTGCTCGCCCGGATATGACCAGGACGCACCAATGGGGTGGGTGCGCCCGGCTGGTGCTGCCGACCGGCCACCTGAGGCACACCAGCACCATTGGTGCGCTGGAGTCAGCGGGTCGGCGGGAGCACGGTCAGGGGACGGCCGCCCGGCGCTCCTCGACCCAGTCGTCGATGCGGGCCCACCAGGCGAACAGCCAGTCGATGCGCGCCTCGCGGTCGACCGGCACCTCGGCGGCCGGCACGATCCACCAGCGCATCTCGATCTCGCGGTCCATCGGCAGCTCGCGCCACACGTCGAGCACGGTGGTCATGTGCTCGACGCCGGTGTGAGCGACGAACACGACGTCGGCGTCGCGGGCGTTGGTGAGCGCCGCGATCACGCCTCCCGGCCGCGGGGCGAGCACGTGCCGCAGCCGCTCGGCCTTCTCCGCCTCGTCGATGTGTCCCTTGCGGCGCAGCCGCTCGATGGCCCGCTTGCGCCGGTGCTCGGTGAAGTTGCCGCCCTCGGGGAAGATGACGAACGCGTCGTTCTCGTCGAGGTTGCGGCTCAGCTCGCCCACCTGGCGCTCGACCTCGTCGCCGGTCCTGCCCGGGTCGGGCCGGATGAACCGGTTGGGCAGCCGGTTGAGGACCACGTCGATCGCCGGGTCCCACTGCATCGTGTCCTTGAGCACGATGCGCGGCTCGCGCGCGTACCAGTTGACCAGCGCGTGCACCACGAGGAACGAGTCGCCCGGGCCCGCATGCCGGCTCAGGATCAGCAACGGTCTCCCGTCGTACGACGTGGGCGCCGGTCCCTCGACCGCGACCCGCACGTGCAGCACCCGCTCGCACTCCCAGTAGATGACCTGCAGGTACCACCGCACGATCGCGTAGTGCGCGAGCTGGAAGCGCGCCGAGCGGATCCGCCAGCCGAAGCCGCTCCCGACCCACAGACCGAACAGCGCGACCAACGCCGCCGACTCGAGCACGAGGTGCAGCAGCAGCATCCACAGCAGCCGCAGCACCCGCCAGCGCCCCGGCAGCACCGTGGACAGGGCGGCGGCGACGATGACGAGGACAGGGAGGGTGGTGAGCGCGAGGAAGGTCACGACGAGGAAGAGCGGGGCGAGCACGACCCGGCGTACGACGAGAGGCGGCAGCACCCGGTCAGCCACCCGCCCCGGTCACCAGGTAGTCGCGGGTCGCGAGGTAGGCCCGCTCGGTGCGCTCGGGCACCCCGTCGAACCTGCGGTAGCGCAGCGCGGACAGGTCGGCGTGGCGGGGAGCCTCGTCACCGGTCGGCAGCATGTGCACCCGTACGTTCTCCGGCAGCCGGGCCATGTCGCCGGCGAAGCGGTGCCGGCGGGCTATCTCGAAGGCGACCGTGGCCACCTCCCACGGCCTGGTCGGCACCTCCAGGGGGCGGTCGATGCGGCCCACCTGCAGCACGTAGACGGTGCGGGCACCGAGCTCGACCGCGCGGCCCACGGGGATCGAGTTGACCAGACCGCCGTCGAGGAAGTGCTCGGCGCCGATGCGTACGGGCGGCAGGATCCCCGGCACCGCCGAGCTGGCGAGCACGGCGTCGACGAGCGGGCCGTCGACGAACCAGTGCTCCGCGGCGCGCTCGATGCTGGCGGCGACGCACTGGAACGGGACGGCGAGGTCCTCGATGCGGACGTCGCCGTGCTCGGCCTCGATCAGCTCGCGCAGCGGCTCGTTCGGGTGCGCGTGGGTGCGGGTCCGGGCGATGTGCCGGACCCGCCCGATGGCCGACCCGCGGTAGAGGTCCGAGGCCGCGATGCCGTGCCACACCCGGGTCAGCCGGCGCACCGCCTCCTCGGTCGGGTCGGCGGCGACCGCCGCGCCATTGATGGCGCCGACCGACGTGCCGACGACGAGGTCGGGTCGCACCCCGGCCTCCAGCAGCGCGCGCAGCATGCCGACCTCGCCGGCGCCCAGCAGCCCGCCGCCGCCGAGTACGAACGCGGTATCGATGCCGCCACCCACGCCCGTGATCGTCGCACGCCGCGCCGCGCGGCAGCCGGAGGCCGTCCCCGCCCGTCGAGTGGGACGTTTCGCAGCTCGGCCCGGCCGTTCGAGGTGCGCAACGTCTCACTCCGCCCCGACGGAGTGGTTCACGCCTCGCCGGCGGCCATGTCGAGGAGCCGTGTCTCACTCCGCCCCGACGGAGTGGTTCACGCCTCGCCGGCGGCCATGTCGAGGAGCCGGTCGAGCACGCGGGCGTCGCTGCGCAGTCCGTCGTGGGCGTACTCGCTGGTCACCCACCACCGGACGTTGCCGACCCGCTTGGCGGTCTCGAGCGAGTAGGCGTACTCGACGTACATGTCGTCGTGATAGATCGCGGCAGCCAGCGGCACCTCGTTAGCGGCCAGCCGGTCGATGTCATAGAGCGCCGGCCACTCGTCGTGCTCCGCGAGAAGATGGGCGGCCTCGCGGAGCGGCGCGAGGGTGCGGTCGGTGTCGAACATCCACGGGTAGACCATCTCGCCGGTCGGTTGCAGGGGCCGCGCGTCGGCGGCGAAGTCGGGCAGCGTCTCGCGCACCCGCTGCGCCGACCAGCGGGACGCCTCGCCCTGGCAGTAGATGGCCTCGTGCAGGACCGCGTAGAGCGGCTTGTCGACGAAGGACGTCTGCGTCTCGACCGCGGCGAGCAGCTCGTCGGACGGCTCGTCGCCCGTCACGGCGGTCTCGAGCAGGTAGTGCAGCCTCTCGAACCCGTCGCTCTGGCCGAGGACGATGCCGAGCTGCTGCAGCCGTTCCACGGTCAGCGGGTCGCCGGACGGCAGCCGCACGTCGTGCTTGGCGACGTGGTCGGCCAGGTCGTCGAGACGCTGCTGGTCGTCCGGGTAACGCTCGCGGAAGCGGGTGGTGCGCTC
>JBOGDY010000314.1:0-3318 GCA_050742955.1 Actinomycetes bacterium
GCGTGGCGCTCGCCGTCGTCGCCGCCGCGCGGGCCCAGCCGTGGCGGCACCGGCTGGGCTGGGGCAGCGGCGTGCTGCTCGCCGCCAGCAGCTGGGTCCGGCTAGCCCTCTCGGACGTGGAGGCGCCGGAGGCCTACACGGTCCCGCCCGCGCTGGCGCTGCTCGTGGTCGGCCTCCTGCGGCGACGGCACGACCCGTCGTACCGGTCCTGGAACGCGTACGGCCCCGGGCTCGCGCTCGCCATGGGCCCGAGCCTGGCCCGCGCGCTGACCGACTCCGGCACCGCCCGCCCGCTGCTGCTAGGCCTCGTCGCGTTCGCCGTTCTCGGGGCGGGGGTGGTCAGCCGCCTCCAGGCGCCGCTCGTGCTCGGTGCGGTGGTGCTGGCCGTCGACGCGTTCGTGCAGCTCTCGCCGTACCTCGCGGACCTGTACGCCGTGGTGCCGCGGTGGGTGTCGATCGGATCGGCCGGCCTGCTCCTGCTCGTCGTCGGGGCCACGTACGAGCGTCGGGTGAGTGAGCTGCAGAACGTGCAGCGGCACGTCGCCGGCCTCGGGTGACAGACCGAGGGACGGCCAATCACTCTTCGTGCGCTGGGTTGCACCTACGATGACGCCATGACTCGCGTTCTCCTGGCCGAGGACGACCAGGCGATCTCGGAGCCGCTCGCGCGTGCACTGCGCCGTGAGGGCTACGACGTGGACGTCTGCGAGGACGGCCCGGGAGCGCTCGAGTCGGCCGCCGGGTCACCCGTCGACCTGGTGGTGCTCGACATCGGACTGCCCGGCATGGACGGGCTGGAGGTGTGCCGCCGGCTGCGCAAGGAGGGCAACGGCGTGCCGGTGCTCGTGCTGACCGCGCGTACCGACGAGGTCGACACCGTCGTGGGTCTCGACGCCGGGGCCGACGACTACGTCACCAAGCCCTTCCGGCTCGCCGAGCTGCTCGCCCGGGTGCGTGCGCTGCTGCGCCGCGGCGGCATCGAGGTCGCCCACGGAGTGCACGGCGTGCACATCGATGTCGACTCCCACCGCGCGTGGATCGACGAGCGCGAGCTCTCGCTGACGGCCAAGGAGTTCGACCTGCTGCGCGTGCTGCTGCGCGAGGCGGGCAAGGTCGTCACCCGCGAGCAGCTCATGCGCGAGGTCTGGGACACCGCCTGGTGGGGCTCGACCAAGACGCTGGACATGCACGTCTCCTGGCTGCGCAAGAAGCTGGGCGACGACGCCGCCAGCCCGCGCTTCATCAGCACGGTGCGGGGCGTGGGCTTCCGCTTCGAGAGGGAGTGAGGGGCGCCCGTGCGGCGTCGGCTCATCCAGTCCAGTGCGGCCGTGGCCGCGGTGGCCGTGGCCCTGCTGGGTGTGCCGCTCGTGGTGGTCGCCACGCTGGGGTCATCCGGGATCGACGGCCGCACCACGCTGCTGTTGGTGCTGACCGTGGGTGGCCTCGCCATCGCCGCGGCGGTGGGGGTCGGGCTCCTGCAGGGTCGCCGGCTCACCACGCCGCTCGCCTCCCTCGCCGACCGGGCGGAGCGGCTCGGCTCGGGTCATGCCCGGTCGCCGGTCACAGTCTCGGGGATCCAGGAGGTGGACCGGGTCGCCCGGCTGCTCGAGCAGGGGTCCGACCGGATCGACCGGCTCATCGCCGCGGAGCGGCAGTTTGCCAGCGACGCCTCCCACCAGCTGCGCACGCCGTTGACGGCGCTGTCGATGCGCCTCGAGGAGATCATCGAGGCTGAGGACCTGCACACGGTGCGGGAAGAGGCACGCAGCGCCCTGGCGCAGGCAGAGCGGCTGGCGACGGTCGTCGAGCACCTGCTGGACAGCGTCCGCGACAGCAACCTGCGGCTGGGTCCGGTGTCGCTGGACAACGTCGTCCTGCAGCAGGTGGTCGAGTGGGAGCCTGCCTTCGGCGCCGCATCCCGGCGCATCGTGGCCACCGGCACCCGGGGCCTGGTCGCGATGGCGACCTCCAACGGACTGTCCCAGGTGCTCGCCACCCTGCTGGAGAACAGCCTGGTGCACGGCAGCGGCACGGTGACCGTCTCGACCCGGTCGACCGGCATCTCGCTGGTGATCGAGGTCACCGACGAAGGCCCCGGGGTCCCGCCCGAGCTGGGCCCGCGCATCTTCGAGCGCTCCGTCAGCGGACGGCGGGGGACCGGCCTCGGCCTGGCGGTGGCCCGTGAGCTGGCCGCGGCCGACGGCGGTCGCCTCGAGCTCGTGCAGCAGAAGCCGCCGGTCTTCGCGCTGTTCCTCAGCTCCGCGGAGACCGGCCCCCGGTGAGCGGCGTCCACGGGCGCCGCGCCGCCGCCTCCGGTGCCGCCGCCCCGGGCAGCAGCGCCGGGAAGACCCATCTGCGGTAGGACCAGAACCGGAACGCCGTGCCCAGCCCCAGCCCGATCACATTCGCGGCGATGTTGTCGGCCAGCCGGCTGGTGAACCCCAGGACGTAGTGCGACACCGCCAGGCAGGTGACGGCGATGACCAGCCCCACCGCGTTGAGCAGGAGGAACAGTACGTACTCCCGGCGCACGCCGGACCGTCCCCGGTGCCGGAACGTCCAGATCCGGTTGCCGGCGTAGGCCCAGCTGGCCGCCGCCACCGTCGAGAGCGTCTTCGAGGTCAGTGGCTTGTCCGTGAGCGTCAGCAGCAGGTTGAACAGGCCCACGTCCACCACGAAGGCGGTGGCTCCGACGACACCGAACTTCATCAGCTCGCGCACCAGGGCGCCGAGGCGGTAGTAGAGGCGCAGCAGCGCGTTCACCCGCCGCTCCGATCGTCGTCGGCCACCGGACGAGGGTACCGGTGCGCGATGGGACCCCCACGCCGTACCGTGTGACGTCGAGGGTCCGTCCATGCCGTGTGCTGACACACGCGCGGGGCCCACCGACGTGAGGAGTCACCGTGCCCGACTTCCGGCTCGACGACGAGGTCGAGGCGCTGCGCAAGACCGTGGAGGAGTTCGCCCACGACGTGGTCGCCCCGACGATCGGCGACCTCTACGAGCGCGAGGAGTTCCCCTACGACATCGTCCGCCAGATGGGCCAGATGGGCCTGTTCGGGCTGCCGTTCCCCGAGGAGTACGGCGGGATGGGCGGCGACTACTTCGCACTCTGCGTCGCGCTGGAGGAGCTGGCCAGGGTCGACTCGTCGGTCGCGATCACGCTCGAGGCGGCGGTCTCGCTCGGCGCCATGCCGGTGTTCCGGTTCGGCACCGAGGAGCAGAAGCGCGAATGGCTGCCGAGGCTGTGCCGGGGCGAGGCGATCGGCGCGTTCGGGCTCACCGAGCCGGGCGGTGGGTCAGACGCCGGAGCGACCC
>JBOGDY010000315.1:0-3318 GCA_050742955.1 Actinomycetes bacterium
GTGCCGGGTGCCATCGGTGCCTCCGGCGACCCCGAGACCACGCCCGTCTCGTCCAACCAGGACCAGGGCAACAGCTCGGCCCTGATGGCGCTCGAGCTGCGGGACCGCCTCAACGCCCAGCAGGCCGCCAGGGCGAGCCGGCTGCGCAGCCTCAAGCATGACGCTCTCCGGGAGGCTCGCCAGGCCCGCGAGGCCGCTCGCCGGAAGGCGCGCGCCGCCGCCGAGCGGGCCCGCCCCAAGTGGGTCGCTCCGCTCCTGAACTACCAACTCTCGGCTGGCTTCGGCGAGTCCAGCGGCCTGTGGAGCAGCACCCACACCGGCCAGGACTTCTCCGCCGCCTACGGCAGCCCCGTCCGGTCCGTCGGCGACGGGACCATCGTCTTCGCCGGCTGGGACGGCTCCTACGGCGAGAAGATCGCGGTCCAGCACGACGACGGCACGGTCACGTGGTACGCCCACCTGTCCTCGTTCGAGCAGACCGGCGGCCGGGTGCAGGCCGGGCAGCTCATCGGGCGGGTCGGCACCACCGGCAACTCGACCGGGTCTCACCTGCACTTCGAGGTGCGCCCGGGCGACGGCTCCCCGATCCCGCCGCTCACCTGGCTGCGGGCCCACGGCGTCCGGGTCTGAGCTCCTTCCGGCCTGCGCCGGCCCCCTACAGCTTCTCCACGGGCGCGTAGCGCAGCAGCAGGCGTTTGACGCCCTCGCCGCGGAAGTCGATCTTGGCGATCGCCCGCTCCCCCGCACCCTCGACCGCGACCACGGTGCCCATCCCGAACGTGTCGTGGGTGACCCGGTCGCCCGGCTCGAGGTGCACGACCGGCCGGTTGCCCGGTGACCGGGACGTGGGGCGGGCCGCCATCGCGGCGATGGCCGGCGTGCTCGTGACCGAGGACTCCTGCCGGCGCCAGTCGACCAGCTCGTCGGGGACCTCCTCGAGGAACCGGGACGCCGGGTTGTGCTGTGGCGCCCCCCACGCGCTGCGCACCGCGGCCCGGCTGAGGTAGAGGCGCTGCTGGGCGCGGGTGATGCCCACGTAGGCCAGCCGGCGCTCCTCCTCCAGCTCGGTCGGGTCGACCAGCGACCGCTGGTGGGGGAAGACGCCGTCCTCCAGACCGGTGAGGAACACGACCGGGAACTCCAGTCCCTTCGCGGTGTGCAGCGTCATCAGCGTCACCACGCCGCCGGTCGAGTCGGCATCGGGGATCTCGTCCGAGTCGGCGACCAGTGCGACCCGCTCGAGGAAGTCGGTGAGGGTGGCCTCGGCCTCGGTCTCCGCCTCGGCCTCCTCGAACTCCCTGGCGACGGCGACGAGCTCGCGGAGGTTCTCCAGACGGGTCTCGTCCTGCGGGTCGCTGGAGCCTGCCAGCTCGGCGACGTAGCCGCTGCGGTCGAGCACCGCCTCGAGCACCGTGGCCGGACCGGTCCCGGCCTGCACGAGGGTCCGCAGGTCGTCCATCATCTGCCGGAACGCCTGGATCGAGGCCAGGGAGCGAGCGGCCAGGCCGTAGGCGTCCTCGCAGCGGCGCAGCGCCTGCGAGAACGACACCCCGTCACGCTGGGCCAGCGCCTCGAGGCAGGCCTCGGCCCGGTCACCGATGCCGCGCCTGGGCACGTTGAGGATGCGCCGCACCGAGACCGTGTCCTCGGGATTGGCCAGTGCACGTAGGTAGGCGAGCGCGTCACGAACCTCGCGTCGCTCGTAGAAGCGCACACCACCCACGACCTTGTACGGCAGACCGACCCGGATGAAAACCTCCTCGAAGACCCGCGACTGGGCGTTGGTCCGGTAGAAGACGGCGACCTGGGAGGGCTGCACGTCGTCGTCGTCGCCGAGCCGGTCGACCTCTGCCGCCACGAAGGACGCCTCGTCGTGCTCGTTGTCGGCGACATAGCCGACGACGGCCGTCCCGTCGCCGGCCTCCGACCACAGCCTCTTCGGCTTGCGGCTGCTGTTGCGCGAGATCACCGCGTTGGCCGCGGACAGGATCGTCTGGGTGGAGCGGTAGTTCTGCTCCAGGAGGATCGTGCTGGCGCTGGGGTAGTCCTGCTCGAAGTCGAGGATGTTCCTGATGGTCGCGCCGCGGAACGCGTAGATGGACTGGTCGGCGTCACCGACCACGCACAGCTCGGCCGGTGGGACGCCGTCGGGGGGTGGACCGACGGTGCCGACGAGCTCCCTCACCAGGACGTACTGCGCGTGGTTGGTGTCCTGGTACTCGTCGACCAGCACATGGCGGAACCGGCGCCGGTAGTGCTCGGCCACGTCGGGGAAGGCCTGCAGGAGGTTGACCGTCGTCATGATCAGGTCGTCGAAGTCGAGCGCGTTGGCCTCGCGGAGCCGGCGCTGGTAGCCGGCGTAGGCCTCGGCGAGGGTCTTCTCGATGTGCGTCACGGCCCGGCCCGCGAACGTCTCGTGGTCGACCAGCTCGTTCTTCAGGTTGCTCACCTGGGCGGAGAACGCGCGCGGCGGGTAACGCCTGGGGTCCAGGTCGAGGTCGCGGCACACCAGCGTCATCAGACGCTGGGCGTCGGCCTGGTCGTAGATGGAGAAGCTGGAGCTGAAGCCGAGCTGCTTGGCCTCGCGGCGCAGGATCCGGACGCAGGCCGAGTGGAAGGTGCTGACCCACATGGCCTTGGCCCGGGACCCGACGAGGGCCGCCACGCGCTCCTTCATCTCGCCTGCGGCCTTGTTCGTGAAGGTGATCGCCAGGATCTGTCCAGGGTGGGCTCCCCGGGCGGAGAGCAGGTAGGCGATGCGGTGGGTCAGCACGCGCGTCTTGCCGGAACCGGCGCCCGCGACGATCAGCAGCGGCGCTCCCTGGTGGGCCACCGCTGCCCGTTGCTGCGGGTTGAGGCCGGCCAGCAGCTGGTCGGGGTCTCTGCCGCGACCGCGGGTCGTGGTGGTCTCGTCACCGCTGGGGGTGGCCGAGGGAAAGAGGTCGTCGTAGAGGGTGCTCATGCTCCTTCGAGTCTAGGTGGCCGCCCGGACGCAACCGCCCGGCGCCGGGCTGGTTCGGCGACCACCGGTCAGCGGAAGAAGCCCACCACGTCGAAGGTCATGTCGGTGGTCCCGGAGGCGTTGCGGACGGCCACCCTGCCCGTCTGACCCGGTGGCACGAGGAACAGGTCGCCGCCCGGCTCGGCGGCCGCGGGGCTGAGCTGGGTGACCGAGGGCCGCGTGGCCCCCTCCGGCCATGCCGTGGTGCTTGTCGCGGCGCTGGGGTTCAGGGCCATCCCCGAGAGGACGACCGCGGCCGCCCCGGTGGTCGGCACCCCGCCACGACCAGCCACCTGGAACGTCGCAGTCCGGGCGGC
>JBOGDY010000316.1:0-3309 GCA_050742955.1 Actinomycetes bacterium
CGCAGCGCCAGGTCGGTCGTCAGCATCATCGGGGCTCGCCTGACCGAGCGGTCGTGTGCGTCGGGCACCGTGTCCACCCCGGCGCCGTCCTTCGGCTTCCACTGCTTCGCGCCTGCCGGGCTCTCGGCGAGCTCCCACTCATAGCCGAACAGGGTCTCGAAGAAGCTGTTGTCCCAAGTGGTCGGGGTGGGTGTCCACGCACCCTCGAGCCCGCTGGTGATCGTGTCCTTGCCCTTGCCGCTGCCGAAGGTGTTTCTCCAGCCGAGACCGCTCGCCTCGATGGGGGCGCCCTCGGGCTCGGGGCCGACGTACTCGCCCGAGGCGGCACCGTGGGTCTTGCCGAACGTGTGGCCTCCCGCGATGAGCGCGACCGTCTCCTCGTCGTTCATCGCCATGCGGCGGAACGTCTCGCGGATGTCCCGCGCGGCGGCCAGCGGATCCGGGTTGCCGTTAGGCCCCTCCGGGTTCACGTAGATCAGCCCCATCTGCACGGCGCCGAAGGGACCGGCGAGCTCCCGGTCGCCGCTGTAGCGCTCGTCGCCGAGCCACGTGTCCTCGGGCCCCCAGATGATCTCCTCGGGCTCCCAGATGTCCTCTCGCCCGAAGCCGAAGCCGAACGTCTTGAACCCCATCGACTCCATGGCGCAGTTGCCGGCGAAGACAAGAAGGTCGGCCCAGGAGACCTTCCGCCCGTACTTCTGCTTGACTGGCCAGAGCAGTCTGCGCGCCTTGTCGAGGTTCGCGTTGTCGGGCCAGCTGTTGAGCGGGGCGAAGCGCTGATTGCCGTCGCCACCACCGCCGCGCCCGTCCTCGATGCGGTAGGTGCCGGCGGCGTGCCAGCTCATCCGGATGAGCAACGGCCCATAGTGGCCGTAATCGGCCGGCCACCAGTCCTGCGACGTCGTCATGACCTCGAAGATGTCCCGCTTCAGCGCGTCGACGTCGAGGGCCTTGAACTCCTCCGCGTAGCTGTAGTCCTCGCCCATCGGGTTGCCCCGGGGTGAGTGCTGATGGAGGACCTGCAGGTTCAGCTGATTCGGCCACCAGTCCTGGTTCGTCCTCGGTCGACCCGGCTCCGGAGTCGGGGAGTCGATTACCGGGTTCTCACTCTCGCTGCCACGTTCAGACACGTCGCTCGTTCTCCTGTCCTCGCTGGTTCTTCTTATGGCTGTTGCTCTTCACGCCCCGACACACTCCGGACATCGGCCCCAGAAGACCACCTCGGCTTCGTCGATCTCGTAGCTCGAGTCGTCGGCCGCCAGACAGGGGGCGTAGCCCACCGCACAGTCGATATCGGCGATGGCCCGGCACGACCGACAGACGACGTGGTGGTGGTTGTCCCCGGCCCGAGCCTCGTAGCGTGCCACGGAGCCCTTTGGCTGGAAACACCGCACCAGACCCGCGGCGGTCAGCGCGCGCAGCACGTCGTAGACCGCCTGGTGGGACACCTCCCCCAGATCCTCACGCACGACACCGATGATCGAATCCGTGTCGGCGTGCGGATGATCGTGCACCGCGGTAAGCACTGCCACCCGAGGACGCGTCACCCGCAGAGCAGCCCCACGCAACATGCGCTCGAAGTCTGACGTCGTAGGCACGCTCATCAGTCTGGAGCACATTCTGGAATCAATCAAGAACTAGCCGCAGCCCGGTGTTCGGCGGCCGCGACTCGCGGCCGATGTGCGCGGCGACCTCATCGGGTCGGTGGCGATCGAAGGACCCTGGCATCCTCGTGCCGTGGAGAGCGTGTACGAGGCTGCCGGCGGCGACGGGGGCCTGCTACGCCTGGCGGAGGCGTGGCATTCCCGGGTGATGGCCGACGACGTGGTCAGCCACGCGTTCAGCCACGGGATTCACCCCCGGCACGGCGAGCGGCTCGCCGCCTACTGGGCCGAGGCACTCGGGGGACCAGCCACGTACTCCGGGGCGTATGGGGATGAGACGTATGTGGTGCGTATCCACAGCGGCAACGGGCCGCACGACGAGATGGATCGACGGGCTGTCGCCTGCTTCGACCTTGCTCTGGAGGACGTGGGCATGAGCTCGAATGAGCCGCTGCGGCAGGTGCTGCACGAATACTTCGCATGGGCCACCAGCACGACCATGTCGCGCTACCCCGAGTCCGCCGACGATGTCCCCGAGGGCCTGAACATTCCGCGATGGTCATGGGATGGACTGCAGCACTGAGGCGGCCCGGTCATGGCCGTAGCGTGTGCCTGGCGCCGACGGAAGGGGCCGCCGTGAATCGAGGCACGACGTATGGGTCCGTGCAGTCGTTCCTGACGGACGGGCGTGCGGATGGAGGGACGTACGGGGGCCGACCTGAGCTCGCCGATGTGGGCCGGCTTGGCCGGCGCGTTCTACGTGGCGTGGTCCGGGCCGCGCGCGCCGATCTCGCGCCGTCGCTCGGCGGGACTCTTCGCGCGCATCTCGGGCCGCTGGGCGTCGACGTCGCCGTGGTGGAGGACTCGTGGCGTGGCTACGACCATGTCAACGTCCAGGCGGGGCTCGATGCGTGGTTGACCGAGTCGGGCCGAAGTCATGAGATCGTCGGCGTGGCAGGCTTCCAGCACCAGCCGTTCGGCCTGACGGAGCTGCTCAACCCCGGCGCCATGAGTGAACCGTGGGGGCCGCGACCCGGCAACGTGGCCACCACCAACGTGCCGATCGGCCCGGCCGGGCAGGTGCGCCCGTGCGCATCCTGTGCCATGTACCTCGTGACCGACGGCGGGCGACGTACCGCCCTGTTGCTGCGCGGCCCCGACCAGCACGGCATGCGGCAGGGCGTCACGCTGCAGATCGTGAGTACCGAGCCCGGGGCGGCGGCCGAGACTGCCACCGACATACGGCGACTGGCTCTTGTGCACAACGTGTTCCGCGGGCAGGTGCTGTCCTTCGGCGGGGAGATGTTCGAGCCGGGGCAGAGCGTGTTGCGGTTTCACGTCCGCCCGATGCTCGACCGGTCGGCGGTCGTGCTTCCCGATGGGGTGCTCGAAACGGTCGAGCGCCAGGTGGTGGGCGTCGGCGCACACGCCCCTCGGCTACTCGCCAGTGGCCAGCACCTCAAGCGCGGCCTGCTTCTGTACGGGCCGCCCGGCACCGGTAAGACGCACACCGTGCGCTACCTGGTGGGCCGGACCGACGGCGTCACCGTGATCGAGCTGACCGGAGCGGCGCTGCACCTCATCGCCGAGGCCTGCTCGGTCGCCCGAACACTGGCGCCCGCGATCGTGGTTGTCGAGGACGTGGACCTGATCGCTGAGGATCGCGGCGCATTCGGGGGGGAGCACCCGCTGCTGTTCCAGCTTC
>JBOGDY010000317.1:0-3308 GCA_050742955.1 Actinomycetes bacterium
TCCGCCGCGCGCGACCTGAAGAAGGTGCACCTCGAGCTCGGCGGCAAGGCGCCGGTCGTGGTCTTCGACGACGCCGACCTCGAGGCGGCGGCCGAGGCGATCGCGGTCGCGGGCTACTTCAACGCCGGCCAGGACTGTACGGCCGCGACCCGGGTCCTGGCCGGCCCCGGCATCCACGACGACTTCGTCTCCGCCCTGGCACAGCAGGCCAAGGACAACGCCAAGACCGGCGCGCCCGACGACGAGGGCGCGCTGTTCGGCCCGCTCAACAACGCGAGCCAGCTCGACCGGGTCATGGGCTTCTTGTCGCGGGCGCCCGAGCACGCGTCGGTGGTGGCCGGGGGTGGTCGCGTCGGGGGTGACCTCGCTCGCGGCTACTTCCACGAGGCGACCGTCGTGTCCGGGCTGCGCCAGGACGACGAGATGGCCCAGAGCGAGATCTTCGGTCCGGTCATCACCGTGCAGCCGTTCTCCGACGAGGACGAGGCGGTGCGCTGGGCCAACGGCGTGCAGTACGGCCTGGCCTCGTCGGTCTGGACCAGGGACCACGGCCGCGCGATGCGGATGGCCAAGCGGCTCGACTTCGGCTGCGTCTGGATCAACACCCACATCCCGCTGGTGGCCGAGATGCCGCACGGCGGCTTCAAGCACTCCGGCTACGGCAAGGACCTGTCCCTGTACGGCTTCGAGGACTACACGCGCATCAAGCATGTGATGTCAGCCCTCGACGTCTGACCCGCCGCCGTACCGCCCGACGGAAAAGATCACGCGACCGTGATCATTGGACCCCAACAGCGGCTAACTGACCTCGGTCACGGACAAGTGATCACGGGACCGTGATCATTTCGTCCCGGTGGTGGGAGGGCTGATGGGCGTCGACGTGGTGTTCCGGGGCGGAGTGGTGCTGACCGGTGACGTGGCCGCGCCGCGCGCCCGTGGGATCGCGGTCCGCGACGGGCGGGTGGTGGCGCTCGACGAGGAGGCGCTCGCGCTCACCGGCTCTGCTGCCGCGGTCGTCGACCTCGAGGGCGGAGCCCTGCTCGCCGGGTTCGGCGACGGCCACGTGCACCCGCTCTGGGGTGGGATCGAGCTGGCGGGTCCCGAGGTGCGTGACGCGACGTCGGTGGCGCAGGTCGTCGAGGCCGTACGCCGGTACGCCGACGAGCACCCGGACGACGACTGGATCCAGGGCGGGCCGTATGACCCGTCCCTCGCCCCCGACGGCCTGTTCGACGCGGCCTGGCTGGACGCCGCCGCACCGGGCCGACCGGTGGTGCTGCAGTCCAACGACCACCACTGCGCCTGGGTCAGCTCCGAGGCGCTGCGCCGGGCGGGCATCGTCGCGGAGACCCCCGACCCGCCGGCCGCCCGGGTCGCGCGCCGGCCGGACGGCTCGCCGCTGGGCACCCTCGTCGAGTGGACCGCCATGGATCTCGTCCTGCGGCAGGCCCCTTCGCCCTCCGCCGCGGAGAGGGCCACCGCGATCGAGCGGTCGACGGCGCTGTTCGCGGCGGCCGGCGTGACGTGGGTGCAGGAGGCCGCGCTGTCCCCCCGCGACGTCGCGGTCTACCTCGATGCGGGCCTCGCGCGGCGGCTTTCCGTCCGGGTGAACGTCGCCCTGCGTGCCGAGCCCGGCCGCTGGCCCGCCCAGCGCGCCGAGTTCGTCGCAGCCCGGGACCTGGCGGCGGCATCCCCGGCGGCCGACCAGGTCACCGTGCGAACGGTGAAGTTCTTCGCTGACGGTGTCGTGGAGGCGGGTACCGCCGCCATGCTCGAGCCGTACGACGATGCGCCGCACAGCTGCGGCCTGCCCGTGTGGGAGCCGCGCGAGCTCGCCGCGGCGGCCGCGGCCTTCGACGCGGACGGCTTCCAGCTGCACATCCACGCGATCGGCGACGCCGGCGTGCGGGCCGCCCTCGACGCGGTGCAGCACACCGGCCACACCAACGGGCCCCGGGACCGACGGGCCGTGGTCGCGCACACCCAGATCGTCGACCCCGTGGACCTGCCGCGCTTCGCGGCCCTCGGCGTCGTGGCCAACTTCGAGCCGCTGTGGGCCCAGCTCGACCCGCTGCAGACCGCCCTCACGCTGCCGCGGATCGGCGACCGGCGCGGCCGGTTGCAGTACCCGATGGCGTCCCTCGTGGCGTCCGGCGCCGTGCTCTCGATGGGCAGCGACTGGCCGGTGAGCTCGCACCGGCCGCTGGAGGGTCTCGCCGTAGCTGTCACGCGTCAGACAGCCGACGGGGAGCCGGCTGGTGGATGGCTGCCCGGGCAGCGGCTGCCGGTCCCCGCCGCGCTGTCGGCCTACACGCTGGGCACCGCCTACCAGGCGTTCGAGGAGCACGAGTGGGGAACGGTCGTACCGGGCAAGCGGGCCGACCTGGTCTGGCTGGACGCCGACCCCTACCACGTCGACCCGGCCGACTGGCCGGGGCTGGCCGTCCGGGGCACCTGGCTGGGTGGCCGCGGTACGTCGCCGGTGTGACCCGGCGCGGCGCACCGGCGTGGGAACGCCCGGATCACGGATGGATAGCGATTTCGTGGCCAGGGGCGACACTCGCGACGGAATCCCTTGTATGCGCCATTCGTGTCTGCCACGATCGGCCTTGTCGGGGCATGCGGGAGGAGAAAGAGGAGCGTGCACCAGTTCATCGCCGGGCAGCGGCTGGAGGGCGGCTCGGCGGATCGGTTCGCGATCGTGGACCCCGCCACGGGCCAGACCCTGGAGACCGGCCGGCTGGCTGCCGCTGCCGACGTCGACGCGGCCGTGGCAGCAGCCCGCGAGGCGTTCCCCGACTGGTCGAACGCGCCTCCCGTCGAGCGCTCGGCGGCGCTGACCCGTCTTGCCGCGGTCCTGGGGTCGCGGGCCGATGACCTGGCCCTGACCGAGACCCGCCAGACCGGCAAGCCCATCAGGCTCTCCACCGGTTTCGACGTGCCCGGCACCGTCGACAACGTCGCGTTCTTCGCCGGCGCCGCGCGCAACCTCGAGGGCAAGGCCGCGGGCGAGTACTCCGGCGACCACACGTCGATGGTGCGCCGCGAGCCCGTCGGGGTCGTCGGGTCGGTCGCGCCCTGGAACTACCCGCTGCAGATGGCCGCGTGGAAGGTCCTGCCGGCGATCGCCGCCGGCAACACCATCGTGCTCAAACCGGCCGAGATCACCCCGCTGACCTCCGTGATGTTCGCCGAGGCGGCGCAGGAGGCAGGCATCCCGGACGGGGTCGTCAACGTCGTCACCGGATCGGGCCCGGTGGCCGGCGAGGCACTCGTCTCGCACCCCGACGTCGACATGGTCTCCTTCA
>JBOGDY010000318.1:0-3308 GCA_050742955.1 Actinomycetes bacterium
CGAGCCGCAGGATGGCCCGGTCCACCGCCGGCATCCGGTCCAGCGACCAGCCCTGCGAGTAGGTCGTCAGCAGCTCGTCGATGCGGGCCTGCTGCGCGACCACCCCTTCGACGAGCGTCACGGTGTGCTCGGACACCCGGGGCTCCGCCTGCGCGAGCCGTCCGGCCAGCGTCTCGAGCGGGTCGGCCCCCCGCTGCTCGGACTCGAAGAGCACGTCCAGCGCCCGCTTGCGGGCCTTGCCGCGGGCGGTCACAGGGCGCTCATCGGCGTCAGGAGCCCGTCACGCGGCCGAGGTACGAACCGTCGCGGGTGTCCACCTTGACCTTCTCGCCGGTGGTGATGAACAGCGGCACCGCGATCTCGGCGCCGGTCTCCAGCGTGGCCGGCTTGGTGCCGCCGGTCGACCGGTCGCCCTGCATGCCGGGCTCGGTGTAGGAGATGGCCAGCTCCACCGACGCCGGCAGCTCGACGTAGAGGGGGGTGCCCTCGTGCAGGGCGACCACCGCGTCCTGGTTCTCGAGCATGTACGACGAGCCGCCGCCCACCGTGCCTGCCGCCACGTGGATCTGGTCGTAGGACTGCATGTCCATGAACACGAAGTCCTCGCCCTCCTTGTAGAGGTACTGCATGTCGCGCTTGTCCACGGTGGCGGTCTCGACCTTGGTGCCGGCGTTGAACGTCTTGTCGACGACCTTGCCGGACAGCACGTTCTTCAGCTTGGTGCGCACGAAGGCGCCGCCCTTGCCGGGCTTGACGTGCTGGAACTCGACGACGGACCACAGCTGTCCGTCGAGGTTCAGCACCAGGCCGTTCTTGAGGTCGTTCGTGCTCGCCACCAGGGTTCCTTCGCGCAGGCTCAGAGGACCAGCAGGTCCTTGGGCGTCGTCGTCAGCAGTTCCGGCTCGCCGTCCCTCACCACGAGGGTGTCCTCGATGCGGACTCCGCCGCGCTCCGGGAGGTAGATCCCGGGCTCGACGGTGACCGGCGTGCGCGCGTCCAGACTACCCGTCGCGCTGTAGCCCACGGTCGGTGCCTCGTGGACCTCCAGGCCGACGCCGTGACCGAGGCCGTGGGTGAACCGGTCGCCATAGCCGGCCGCCACGATGACGTCGCGGGCCGCGCTGTCGACGTCCTTCACGTCGGCGCCGGGCGCCAGCGCATGCCGCCCCGCCCGCTGCGCCGAGCGGACCAGGTCGTAGATCTCGGTCTGCCATTCGGCGGGCGGCCCGCCGACCACGACGGTGCGGGTGCAGTCGGCGTGGTACCCGCCGTACTGGGCCCCGAAGTCGATCTTGAGGAAGTCGCCGGCCGCCACCACCCGGTCGGTCGGCCGGTGGTGCGGGATCGCGCTGTGCGGCCCGGTCGCGACGATCGTCTCGAAGGCCAGGCCGTCCGCGCCGTGGTCGAGCATCCGGCCCTCGAGCTCGCGGGCGATCTCGCGCTCGGTGCGCCCGGGCGCGACGCGGGGGAACAGCTCCTCGAGGGCCCGGCAGCTGATGGCGCAGGCCTCGCGCAGCAGCGCGATCTCCTCGTCGTCCTTGACGGTCCGCAGCACCTCGACCGCGCGGCCGAGCGGCACCAAAGGCGGCGCGCCGTCGACCGAGGTGAGCGCGGTGTGCGCCTCGACGGTCACCGCGTGGGCCTCGAAACCGAGACCGGCGACGCTCTCCTTGCCGGCCCTGGCCACCAGCGCCGCCGCGCAGTTGCGCTCGATGACCCGCTCGACCTCGGGCGCCTCGGCGGCCGACTGGGTGATGTAGCGGCCGTCGGTGGCCAGCACCGCGTCGTCGGCCGTCACCAGCAGCGCCGCGTTGGAGCCGGTGAAGCCGGTCAGGTAGCGGACGTTGACCAGCCGGGTGACCAGCGCGGCCTCCACCTCGGCGGCCACAAGGGCGGCGCGCAGCCGGTCCCGTCGTACGTCGTGGATCTCGGGCATGCCCGCGACGCTATCGCGGACCCGCACCGGCTCGTACCGGCGTACCGTGACCACCATGGGCCGTCATGCCTCAGGCATCGGCCTCCCGTCGGTGATCACGATGGTGGGGGCCGCTCTGCTGGTGGGTGTCGTCGCCACGGTTGGTGCCGTCACGCTCGACACGGGCGGCGACGACGGCGGGCGGCTCAACACGGAGCCGGCCGACGCTGCTAGTGCCCGGCCCATGGCTACGGTCACCGTGACCGCCACGGCGACCGCGACCGCCACCGCGACAGCGACCAAGGTCGCGGTCGCGAAGGCGATCAAGAACCTCAAGCCCGGCGACCGATGCCTCTTCATGGGCAAGGTCGTCTATTGGCGTGGCTGGCGCGGCCGCATCGAGCGCTCCTCCGTCTCCGACCGGCCGAACAGCGACACCTACACGGTGCGGACGCCGTTCCTCACCCCGCTGGAACCCCGCAAGTAGTCACGGCTTGCCGGCGATCGCCCGCAGCGCCAGCCGGTAGGAGTCGAGCCCGAAGCCGGTGATGCTCCCGGTCGCGACCCCGGCGACGACGGACGTGTGGCGGAACTCCTCCCGCGCGGCCGGGTTGCTCAGGTGCACCTCGACCAGCGGTACCACACCGTGCAGCTGGGCGCAGGCGTCGCGCAGCGCGTAGGAGTAGTGCGTGAGTGCGGCCGGGTTGAGCACGACGGGGGTGTGCGCGTCGACCGCCTCGTGCAGCCAGCCGACCAGCTCGGACTCGTCGTCGGTCTGGCGCACCTCCACGTCGAGACCCAGCTCGGCGCCGGCAGACCGGCAGGCTTGCGCCAGCTCGTCGAACGTCGCGCTGCCGTAGACCTCGGGCTCGCGCGAGCCGAGCCGGCCGAGGTTGGGACCATTGAGCACCAGGACACGTGACGTCACGTGGACACCCTCTCGTAGGCGGCCCGCAGCAGCGACTCGTCGGGGCCCTCGAGCAGCCCTGGACGGGCCAGCCCATCGAGGACGACGAAGCGCAGCGTCGCGCCCCGTGCCTTCTTGTCGACCCGCATCGCGTCGTGCAGCTCGGGCCAGGCGTCGCGGCGGTACGACGTGGGCAGCCCGATCGCGTCGAGCACCGTCCGGTGCCGGGCGGTAGTGGCGTCGTCGAGCCGCCCGGCGGCCCGGGCCAGCTCGGCGGCGAACACCATGCCGACGCTGACCGCGTCGCCGTGACGCCAGCGGTAGCCCTCGACCTTCTCGATCGCGTGGCCCATCGTGTGGCCGTAGTTGAGCACCTCGCGCGGCCCGGCCTCGCGCAGGTCACGACCGACGACGTCGGCCTTGAACCGCACCGACCGCTCGACGAGCTCGCGCAGGTGCGGGCCGTCGGGGGCGGTGGCCGCGGCC
>JBOGDY010000319.1:0-3297 GCA_050742955.1 Actinomycetes bacterium
AGACCGGCAGCGCGTTGACGAACGCCACGCCGGCGTCGATCGCGCACTGGGCGTAGAAGCGCGCGGCGTCCTCGGAGCCCACCGGCAGGTAGCACACGAGCACGTCGGCCTGTGCGTCGCGCAGAGCCCCCACGACGTCCACCGGCTCCTCGTCGGACTCGGTGATGGTCTCCCGGTAGTACTTCCCGAGGCCGTCGAACGTGTGGCCGCGCTGAACCGCAACACCGCTCGGCGGCACGTCGCAGATCTTGATCGTGTTGTTCTCACTGGCCGAGATCGCGTCGGCCAGGTCCTGTCCGACCTTCTTGGCGTCCACGTCGAACGCGGCGACGAACTCGACGTCGCGGACGTGGTAGGGGCCGAACCGGACGTGCATGAGGCCCGGTACCCGGCTCGCAGGGTCGGCGTCCTTGTAGTACTCGACGCCCTGGACCAGCGACGCCGCGCAGTTGCCGACGCCCACGATTGCCACACGTACTGAACCCATCGCTTGCTCCTTACTCGTTGTTGCTGTCAGTTGGTGGCCCGTCGGTGACGGGGGACGACCCGGCAGGCGTGCCGGGACCGTCGGGCGACCCGGACCCGCCGAGGCGATGCCTGCGCTCCATCTCGATCAGCTCTCCCAGCCAGCGCACCTCGCGCTCGACCGAGTCGAGCCCATGACGCTGAAGCTCGAGGGTGTAGCTGTCCATGCGTTCCCGACGTCGCGTCAGCGAGCCGCGGAAGACCTCCACCCGCTCCTCGAGCCGGCTGCGCCTGCCCTCGAGGATCCGCAGCCGGGTGGCGGCGTCGGTGCGGGAGAAGAAGGCGAAGTGCACGCCGAAGTTCTCGTCCTCCCAGGCGGAGGGACCTCCCTCGGTGAGCAGCTTCTGGAACCGCTCCTTTCCCTCGGCGGTCAGCTTGTAGACGATCTTGGAGCGCTTGCCCGCCCGGGTCCCCTCCGGCTCGTCCTCGGCGATCCAGCCGCTGGTCACGAGCTGCTTCAGGCACGGGTAGAGCGAGCCGTAGGAGAACGCCCGGAAGGATCCGAGCACGCTGTTGAGCCGCTTGCGCAGCTCGTAGCCGTGCATGGGGCTCTCGTGCAGCAGGCCGAGGACGGCGAACTCGAGCACGCCCGTGCGCTTGCTCACCGGTCCCCCTCGTGGTCGACTGCGGGTGTCCGCGGAGTTGATGCTTGTATCGCCTAGATGTATCGAAGCGATACATCGCAACGATAGATCAGGGTGACCTGGGCCGCAACCCCCGAACTGCCACGCGATGCCGCCATGTGGTCGACCCGCCGGCCGCCTGCGTGCGCCCCTGCCCAGAACCCCGGCTCCCAACTACGCTCGTCGATGTGTGGTCCCAGCGCTCGGTCATCGACTACTCGCTCGCCCGCCGGGCGACACTGACCGACCTGTTCTCCGGGGGCGCGACCTCCGCCGACGACGCCTGCGACGCGCACCCCTACCTGCTGCGCGCCGCCAAGTTCCACGGGGAACCCACCGGTCGCCCCTGTCCCGTGTGCCGCCGCAGCGGGCTCACCCACGTCACCTACGTCTACGGCGACGAGCTGGGGCAGTACTCCGGCCGGATCAGGGCCACCCGGGAGCTGGAGGCCATGGCTCATGAGCACGGTGAGTTCCGGGTCTACGTCGTCGAGGTCTGCCAGGACTGCTCGTGGAACCACCTGGCGCTCTCCTACGTGCTCGGCGACGGTGTGACCCGCAAGCGGCCGCGCCGCACGCGGACCGTCGAAGACGCCTGAGGCCCGCCGCACCCGCACCCCCGGGCGCATGGCTCCCGGCCGGGACGGGTAATCCCCACTCGCTGCCTCTCGTTAGGCTGGAACCCGACCACCGGGCCCGGCCCCTGCGTGTTGCCGCCCGCGCGTTGTCCCCCGACCCCCGATCTTGGATGAGCCTTGAGAGTCGACTACCCGCGCCAGGACCACGACGGGATCCGCCGCTACATCCCGTCGTTCAAGCAGCTCCTGGCTCTCGGCCTGCTCGGTTTCCTCGGCGTCGTCGCGCTGGTCGGCGTCGCCTATGCGCGGACCACCATCCCGACGCCGAACGAGCTGATCAGCGCCCAGACCTCGATCGTCTACTACGACGACGGCAAGTCCGAGATCGGCCGTTTCGGCAGCCAGAACCGCATCAACGTCGAGCTCGACCAGGTCCCCGACCACGTGCAGAAGGCGGTGCTGGCCGCCGAGGACCGGTCGTTCTACGAGAACCGGGGGATCTCGCCCAGCGGCATCGCGCGGGCCTTCTGGAACAACCTCCGCGGCGAGTCCACGCAGGGCGGGTCGACGATCACCCAGCAGTACGCCAAGAACGCCTACCTGACCCAGGAGCGCACGTACACGCGCAAGGCCAAGGAGTTCCTCATCGCGGTCAAGCTCGACCAGCGCGACGACAAGGGCAAGATCCTCGAGGACTACCTGAACACCATCTACTTCGGCCGGGGCGCCTACGGCATCCAGACCGCGTCGCAGACCTACTTCGGCAAGGACGTGAACAAGCTCTCCGTCGAGGAGGGCGCGGTGCTGGCCGCGATCATCCGCTCACCCGCGCGCTACGACCCCGAGAACCACCCGGAGGCGCTGCAGGACCGGTTCGACTACGTGCTCGACGGCATGGTGGCCACCGGCTGGCTGCCGACCTCGGAGCGGGCCGGCATGGAGGTGCCGAAGATGCCCAAGCCGGCCAAGCGGGACGTCAAGCAGGGTGGCACCAGCTACTACCTGATGGACACCGTCCGGCGGGAGCTCAAGTCGGAGGGCTTCACCGACCAGGAGATCGACTTCGGCGGGCTGCGGGTGACGTCGACCTTCGACAAGAAGTCGCAGCGTTCCGCGGTCAGGGCCGTCCGGAAGGAGCGGCCCAGGGAGAAGGCCAAGGGCGTGCACATCGGGCTGTCCGCGGTCGAGCCGGGCACCGGCGCGGTGGTCGCGATGTACGGCGGCGACAAGGCCGGTGAGAACAACGAGGTGACCCAGGCCCGCGTCCAGTCGGGCTCGGCGTTCAAGCCGTTCGCGCTCGCCGGCGCCCTCGACGAGGGCATCGGCCTCAGGAGCCGGTTCGACGGGAACGGACCCGTGGAGCTGCCGGGCACCGACAAGGAGGTCAACAACGAGTTCAACCACCGCTACGGGTCGAACGTCGACCTCATCAAGGCGACCAAGGACTCGATCAACACCGCCTACGTCGACCTGACGCTGGACATGGGCCCGAGCAAGGTCGTCGACGCCGCGGTCGCCGCCGGCATCCCGGAGGACACCCCGGGGCTCGAGGCCAACGGCACGATCACCCT
>JBOGDY010000320.1:0-3287 GCA_050742955.1 Actinomycetes bacterium
GGACCCGGTCCTGGCTGACAACCGGTCGATCCGCCTCCGTCGGCGGCGCGACCCGCGTCGGGGCGGCACGTGGTGTGCCAGCCGCACCGGGCGTGGCCGAGGTCGTCGATGTCGATGGCACCGGCCGGGAGCCGTCGGTCGTCTCAGGATCGTCCGTGCACCCGGCGAGCGACCCGATCATCACAGCGGCCAGACCTGCCGCCGCCGCCCGACGCGTCGCCATGTTTCAGCGTAACCCCGAGCTCGGACCGGACCCGCTGGCCGCCGGCGAGGTCTCCTACGCCCGCCTCAGCCGTCGACCAGCACGACCGACAGCGTCCGCGGGCCGTGCACGCCCTCGACGCGGGACAGCTCGATGTCGCTGGTGGCCGACGGGCCGCTCACGAACGTGAGCGCCCGGGTCGGGTCCACGCGGGCCACCAGCTCGGGCACCGTCTCGACCACCTGATCCGCGCGGACCACGCACACGTGCACGTCGGGGACCAGGGTCAGCACGCGGCGGCCCTGGTCGGGTGAGCCGTCGAGCACGATCGTCCCTGTCTCCGCGCACGCCGCCGCGGCGGCGGTCACCGCGGCACCGGCCCGGTCCAGCTCCGCCACCGACAACGGGGGCTCGTCGCTCCGCCCGTCCTGGACCCAGCCCTCCGGCAACCCGGTCGGCACCACGACCACGCCGTCGCCGGGCACCGCCCCGGTGAGCGAGGCGCGCACCGCCTCGGCGATCCCGTCAGGGCTGGTCCGCCGCACCGCGGCCCCGTAGTCCCGCAGCCGATCCTCGAGCAGGTCGAGCAGCGCGGGGTGCCCCGGTGAGTGCGCCCCCGTACGCCGGTAGGCGCGCGGCACCTCGACCGGTGCCCGCCCCGGCCCGTTCGCCCGTCGGATCCGGGCCAGCACCTCCTCGCGGGCACCGGTCATCGCGCAGCACCGGTTCCGCGGGTCCGGGCCCACCACTCGCGGAACGTCTCGGGCGGCGGGGCGGGAAGGTCCCGGCTGGCCGTCCAGGCCGAGGCGGGCCCCGGCAGCGACCGGATGCGGCGGTCCGCTCCCTGGCCGCGAGCCAGCTGCCGGCCGACCCTGGACACCTTCTCGGCGCGGGCGAACCGTCGCGGGTCCGACATCAGCCAGGACGCCGCCCCCATCGACAGCGCCTCCGCGGTGGGCAGTGGGCGGGTCGCACGCCGCTCCTCGACGTGCCGGGCCCGTAGGTGCACCAGCATCGCCGGGATGTCGATCCGCACGGGGCAGGCGTCGAAGCACGCGCCGCACAGGCTGGACGCGTAGGGCAGCGAGGAGTTCTCCTCGACACCGGTCAGCTGCGGGCTGAGCACCGCGCCGATCGGCCCTGGGTAGACCGAGCCATAGGCGTGGCCGCCGGTGCGCTGGTAGACCGGGCAGACGTTGAGGCAGGCGCTGCACCGGATGCAGTTCAGCGCGTCGCGTCCGACCTCGTCTGCCAGCACGGCGGTGCGCCCGTTGTCGAGCAGCACGAGGTGAAACTGCCGGGGCCCGTCGACGACGCCGCGAAGGGAGTGGACGCCGGTCCAGGCCGACGTGTAGGGGTTCATCCGTTCCCCGGTCGATGACCGAGGCAGCAGCTGCAGGAACACCTCGAGGTCAGCCCAGGTCGGGACCACCTTCTCGATGCCCATCACCGTGATCAGCGTCTCCGGCAGGGTCAGGCACATCCGGCCGTTGCCCTCGGACTCGACCACCAGCAGGGTGCCGGTGTCGGCCACCGCGAAGTTGGCGCCGGAGACCGCGACCTTCGCGCCCAGGAACTTGCGGCGCAGGTGGGCACGCGCGGTCATCGCGAGCCGGCGCGGGTCGTCGGTCAGGTCGGCGTCGACGGTGGTCCCGAGACGCGGCATCTCGCGCCGGAAGATGTCGCGGATCTCGGCCCGGTTGCGGTGGATCGCCGGCACCAGGATGTGCGAGGGCCGGTCGTTGCCGAGCTGCACGATCAGCTCGGCCAGGTCGGTCTCCCAGGCCGCGATGCCGGCTTCGGCGAGAGCCTCGTTCAGCCCGATCTCCTGGGTGGCCATGGACTTGACCTTGACGACCTCGTCGGCGCCGGCGGCACGCACCAGGTCGGTGACGATGCGGTTGGCCTCGTGCGCGTCGCGGGCCCAGTGCACCTGCCCGCCTCGCGCGGTGACCTCGCGCTCCAGCCGTTCGAGGTGCTCGTCGAGTCGCGCGAGGGTGGCCCGCTTGACCGCCTCCCCGGCCAGCCGCAGCTGCTCCCAGTCGGGCACCTCGCCGACCACCGCGGCGCGCTTGGCCCCGATGGTCGCGGTCGCCTGCCCAAGGTTGCGGCGGAGCTGGGAGTCGGCCAGCGCCCGGCGCGCCGCGACCGGGAACGGCTCGTCGCCCCGTAGGTGGCCCACGTCGCGCGGTGCGTGCGCCGGCATGCCGAGGAAGGTGCTCACGCGGCGTTCTCGGTGGCCGCGAGGATCTCGGCCAGGTGCACGGTGCGGGTGCCGGTGCGCAGCCGGGTCAGCCCGCCGCCGATGTGCATCAGGCAGGACGCGTCGCCGGCGGTCACGACCTCGGCTCCGGTTCCGAGGACGGTGCGCATCTTGTCGGCCAGCATCGCTGTCGACGTGTCGGCGTTCTTCAGCGCGAACGTGCCGCCGAAACCGCAGCACTGGTCGGCCTCGGGCAGCTCGACGAGGTCGAGGCCCTTGACGTGGCGCAGCAGCCGCAACGGCTTGTCGCCGACCCGCAGCATGCGCAGCGAGTGGCAGGTCGGGTGGTAGGTCACCCGGTGCGGGAAGCAGGCACCCACGTCCTCGACGCCCAGGACATCGACCAGCAGCTCGGACAGCTCGTAGGTCCGGGCCGCCAGCGCGCTCGCCTGCTCGGCGAGGGCGGCGTCGCCCTGGCTGCGGGCGACAGTCGCGTGCTGGTGACGGGCCGACCCGACGCACGAGCCGGAAGGGGCGACGACCACGTCGTACGGGGAGAAGGTGTCCACGTGGTGACGCACCAGGGGAAGCGCTTCGCGCTGGTAGCCGGTGTTGACGTGCATCTGGCCGCAGCACGTCTGCCGCTCCGGGAACACCACCTCGTGACCGAGCCGCTCCAGCAGGGTCACCGTGGCCCTGCCGACCTCGGGGAACAGCCCGTCGGCCAGGCAGGTGACGAACAGCGCGATCCGCACGGGCGGCTCCTCCCGGCGGCCCACCCTACGCGCGGCCTGGGAACGCCCCATCGTCGCCGGGTCGATCTTGACATGCAACTAAAAGGTTGCATAACTTGACCGGGTGCAGGACGGCGATGAGGTGTTC
>JBOGDY010000321.1:0-3286 GCA_050742955.1 Actinomycetes bacterium
GTGAAGAGGAGGAACGCCGGCAGGGCGACGAGCCCCAGCGGCACCAGCTGGAAGGTGCCGCCCGGGATCGCGAGCTCGGTGTGGTGGGCCACCAGCCACACCTGCAGCGCGGCAGCCAGCGCCTCGCTCGCGCTCGCGCCGCTGTCGGCAGCCGTCGCCCAGCCGACCAGGACCAGCACCGTCACGGCGAGCAGTCCCTGGGCCGCGACAGTGACGGCCGCCACCAGGCCGGACAGCGACACCGGCCGCGGCGGGCTCGGCGGGCGCGCGGTGCCCCGGCGCGCGCGGGTGGGTCGGGAGAGCAGGTCGGCCATCGTCCCCATCGTCGCAACCGGCGAGGCCGCCAGCGGGGATCCGGCCGGTTTCGGGGTGTCGCGCCGTTCGCGGCAGAATGTCCCTGACTTCGAGGAGGGGTGCGGCAGATGTCCATGCTGGAGTCCGGCCGGTCACACACGGCCGCGATGGTCGCCCTGGTGCTCGGTGCGGTGGCCGTCGTCGGCCTCGGCACCGGCTTCCTCGTCGGCTATGCCGGCGGCGGCCAGTCGCCCCCGTCCGAGCCGGGACCGGCCACCTCCTCGCGATCGCCGGCCGGCAGCAGCCCCGCCACCACCTCCCCGGCCCGTCCGACCACCCGCGCCGACTCGGACGTCGAGCGCGGCCGCCGCGCGGACCTCGGCTACTTCCTGGGGGCGAGCCACGAGGCCGACGGGATCCACGTCCGGTTCGACCGGGCGCTGCTCTACGTCGGGGCCGAGGCCGAGGAGTACGCGGAGGACAACGGGCTGGAGGAGTCGCTCTCCGACGGCCGGCTGCTGGTCAACCAGAACCCCAGGACGCGCGACATGGTGCTCGCCCCGGACGTCAAGGTGATCGGCGGCCGCGACCTGGCCGGGCGGTCCAAGCCCGAGGAGACCCCGGTGCAGACGCTGCTGGACGCCGTCGCCACCCGCGGCCCCGACATCCTGCTGGACCTGACCTACGACGACCTCGGCTACATCGTGGTAGTACGCGAGAAAGATCTTCGCTAGCGGCCGCAACCTGACACCCTTCTCGCGGGTCATCCCTGTCGACATCCCCTGACGGGGTGGCCCGGCGGAGGGAGGTGCCCGGTGAAGGACGCCGAGGGCTTCGACGCGTTCTACGTGGGGACCAACCGTCGCGTCCTCCACCAGATGTACGCGATGACCAGCAACCTCGCCGACGCCCAGGACCTGGTCCAGGAGGCCTATGCGCGGGCCTGGCAGCGGTGGTCGACCGTGTCGGCGTACGACGACCCGGAGGCCTGGGTCCGCACAGTGGCCTGGCGACTCGCCGCCAGCCGCTGGCGCAAGGCGAAGAACGGCGTCGCGGCACTCTGGCGGCACGGGCCGCCCGATGACACGCCCGCACCGAGCATCGACAACGTGGCCCTGGTGCAGGCCCTGCGCCAGATCCCCGAGACCCAGCGACGGGCCGTCGTGCTGCACCACCTCGGCGGGCTGTCGGTCGCCGAGGTCGCTCACGAGACCCGGTCCCCCGAGGGCACCGTCAAGGCCCGGCTCGCCCGCGGCCGCGCTGCCCTCGCCCAGCTGCTGTCCGACAGCTCGATCTCGGAGGTGGGCTCCCATGCCTGACCGGATCCACGAGACGCTCTCGACCCTGCGCACCGACACCGAGCGGACACGCCTCGCCGACGCCTCGGCGGTCCGCCACCGCGGAAACCAGCGCACCCGCCGGCAGGCGGTGGCCACGTCCCTCGCGGTGGTCGTCCTCGTCGCCGGGGTCATCGGGATCGCCGGCGGGCTGACCGGCGACCGCCGGGCGAGCGACCTCCCGGCCGATCCCCCGTCGGCGACGACCAGCGTCACGGACGAGCGGGTGCTCGCTCTCTCCGCCGACCCGTTCCTCCAGGACGGGGACCTGACGGGAATCGGCCCGTACGGCGACTTCCGGGACAGCGGCGACGCACCCACGACCCAGCTCCTGCAGTGCATCGACGCCACCGCGTCGGGCGGGTCGGGTGAACGCCGGTCCACCGTGCTTTTCGAGCCGGACATCGGCGAGCCGACGGTGCACGAGCACGTCCTTCGCTTCGACGGCACCGCACCCGCTGCCATGCTCGCAGCAAGGGCGTTCGTGGCCCGGCTCACGGGGGAGTTCGGCACCTGCGACCCGGGCGACCCGGCTGAGGTCACGGTCGACGACCGCTCGGAGGAGGCCAACGCCGTCGGCGGCTTCCGGGCCGCACGGCTGTCCACGCCGACGGCGGACGCGGGGATCGGCTACTACGAGCTCGGCGTCGCGAGCAGGGCGAACGTCGTGGTGGTCGTGGAGTGGTCCTCGATGGGCAACCCGGAGGGCGACCACGGCTGGGTCTGGACCACCGAACGGATGCAGACCGCGCTCGACCGCGCCGTCGGCTGACCGTCAAGGCAGCCTGCGCGACCACCTGCCGCCGCAGCCCCGCCTGCCGCCTGCCTCGTTTGGGACGTTGCGCGGCGACACGCCGACGGTCCTCGGCGTGTCGCCGACGGAACGTCCCAACGATCTTGGGAACCCAGTGGGGAGCCTCGCGCGGTCGTGACTCAGGCGCGGGTCATGACCTCGTGCATGAGGCGGGCGGTCTCCGACGGGGTCTTGCCGACCTTGACCCCGGCCGCCTCCAGGGCCTCCTGCTTGGCCTGGGCGGTGCCCGACGATCCGCTCACGATGGCGCCGGCGTGGCCCATGGTCTTGCCCTCGGGTGCGGTGAAGCCGGCGACGTAGCCCACCACCGGCTTGCTCACCCGCTCCTTGATGTAGGCCGCGGCGCGCTCCTCGGCGTCGCCGCCGATCTCGCCGATCATCACGATCGCGTCGGTCCCGTCGTCGGCCTCGAAGGCCTCGAGGCAGTCGATGTGCGTCGTCCCGATCACCGGGTCGCCACCGATGCCGACGCAGGTGGAGAAGCCGATGTCCCGCAGCTCGTACATCATCTGGTAGGTCAGCGTCCCCGACTTGCTGACCAGCCCGATGCGGCCCGCCTTGGTGATGTCGGCCGGGATGATGCCGGCGTTGGACGCTCCGGGGCTGATCAGGCCCGGGCAGTTGGGGCCGATGATGCGGGTCGAGCCGGAGTTCTCGGCGTACTGGAAGAAGGCCGCGGTGTCGTGCACCGGGATGCCCTCGGTGATGACGACGCACAGCGGGATCTGCGCGTCCACCGCCTCGACGACCGCGTCCCTCGCGAAGGCGGGGGGCACAAAGACCACCGTCACGTCGGCGCCGGTCTCCTTCATCGCCTCGCCGACCCCGGCGAACACCGGCA
>JBOGDY010000322.1:0-3283 GCA_050742955.1 Actinomycetes bacterium
CCTGTTGGTCGACCGCGTCGAGGTCGAAGGCGGAATGTACGGCGAGGACCGCCGCGTCGACGTCCTGGCCGCGGACGACGACCGAGATGCGGATCTCCGACGTCGAGATCATCTCGATGTTCACGCCTGCCTCGGCCAGCGCGTCGAAGAAGGTGGCGGACACCCCGGGGTGGGAGCGCATGCCTGCGCCGACGAGAGACACCTTGCCGACCTGGTCGTCGTAGAGCAGGTCGTCGAAGCCGACCTCACCCTTGATGCGGGCCAGGGCCGTCATCGCGACCTGCCCGTCGGCCTTGGGCAGGGTGAAGGAGATGTCGGTGCGCCCGGTCGCCGCGGCCGAGACGTTCTGCACGATCATGTCGATGTTGAGCTCGGCCGCGGCCACCGCCCGGAAGATCGACGCGGCCTCGCCCGGCTTGTCGGGCACGCCGACCACGGTGACCTTGGCCTCGCTGCGGTCGTGCGCGACGCCGGAGATGATCGCCTGCTCCATCTGGTCAACCCCTTCGGGTTCGTCGGAGACCCAGGTGCCGGGCCGGTTGCTGAACGACGAGCGCACGTGCACAGGGATGCCGTAGCGCCGGGCATACTCCACGCAGCGCAGGTGGAGGATCTTGGCCCCGCACGCTGCCATCTCGAGCATCTCCTCGTAGGTGATGCGCGGCAGCCGCCGGGCGGTCGGCACGATGCGCGGGTCGGCGGAGTAGACGCCGTCGACGTCGCTGTAGATCTCGCAGACGCCGGCGCCGAGCGCGGCCGCCAGCGCGACCGCCGTCGTGTCCGATCCGCCGCGGCCGAGGGTGGTGATGTCCTTGGTGTCCTGCGAGACTCCCTGGAAGCCGGCCACGATCGCGATGTCGCCGGTGTCGAGCGCGTCGCGGATGCGACCAGGTGTCACGTCGATGATGCGGGCCTTGCCGTGCACGGCGGTGGTGATCACCCCCGCCTGGCTGCCGGTGAACGAGCGGGCATGGTGACCGAGGTTCGCGATGGCCATCGCGAGCAGCGCCATCGAGATGCGCTCGCCTGCGGTCAGCAGCATGTCGAGCTCGCGCCCCGGCGGCAGCGGCGAGACCTGCTCGGCGAGGTCGATGAGCTCGTCGGTGGTGTCGCCCATGGCGGAAACGACGACGACCACGTCGTTGCCCGCCTTGCGCGTCTGGACGATGCGCTTGGCGACCCGCTTGATGCCGTCCGCGTCGGCCACCGACGAGCCGCCGTACTTCTGCACGACCAGTCCCATGATCATGTGCTCCTCGGTGTCCATCAGGGCGGGTCGACCGCCTCCACCGAGGCCTGGGCGAGCAGCCGGTCCTCCACCATCGTCTGCTCGTCGGTGTCGGAGTCGAGTCGCACGTGGGACACGACCGAGTGCAGCGCCCGCAGCACCGAGCTGGCGGTGGCCCCCCAGTTGGACAGGTAGGAGAACTGCCACCACCAGAGGGCCTCGCTGGACCGGCCGGCGCGGTAGTGCTGCAGGCCGTGGAGCAGGTCGCTGGTCACGTCGGCGATGTCGTCGGAGAGCCGGCTGGTGAACAGCTCGGGATCGTTGGCGTAGGGGTCGAACAGCGCGGCGTGCTCGTCGATCGGCTCGAGCAGGTTCGCCAGCGAGGTGCGCAGCCCCTCGACGTCGGGGTCGAAGCCGGCGTCGGGCTCGAACCGCTCGTCCGGCACCACGTCGGAGATCGCCCCGAGCCGCCCCCCGGCGAGCAGGACCTGCGAGACCTCCAGCAGCAGCAGGGAGATGGCGTAGTCGGGGTCCTCACCGGCCGCGATCTCTCGGATCGCCACCACGAAGCTCTCCACCTGGTCGGCGATCTCCACGGTGAAGTCGCTCAGGTCGTCTTCGGTCTGGTTCATCTGCGCCCCCTCGTCGTCGTGCCGGCAGCTGTCCTTGGATCACACATCGAGCAGTCGCCTGCCCTCGAATGCCCGGCCGAGCGTCACCTCGTCGGCGTACTCGAGGTCTCCGCCGACCGGCAGACCGCTGGCCAGCCGGGTGACCTTCAGTCCCATCGGCTTGACCAGCCTGGCCAGGTAGGTCGCGGTCGCCTCCCCCTCCAGGTTGGGGTCGGTGGCCAGGATCAGCTCGACGACGTCGCCGTCTGCCAGCCGGGTCATCAGCTCCTTGACCCGCAGCTCGTCGGGCCCGATCCCCTCGATCGGGCTGATCGCCCCGCCGAGCACGTGGTAGCGGCCGCGGAACTCGCGGGTCTTCTCGACGGCCACGACGTCCTTGGGTTCCTCGACGACGCAGATCACCGAGCGGTCGCGCCGCACGTCGAGGCAGATGCGGCACTCCTCGTCCTCTGCCACGTTGCCGCAGGTGCGGCAGAACCGGACCTTGTCCTTGACCTCGGTCAGGGCGTGCACCAGGCGACGGACGTCGGCCTGGTCGGCGGCCAGCAGGTGGAACGCGATGCGCTGGGCGCTCTTGGGCCCGACCCCGGGCAGCCGCCCGAGCTCGTCGATGAGGTCCTGGACGACGCCTTCGTACACGGGAGCTGCCTAGAGCCCGGGGAGGCCGAGGCCGCCGCCGAGGCCGCCGCCCAGCCCGCCGCCCAGACCCTCGGCCAGCGGGCCCATCGTGGTCGCCTGCAGCTCGTGCGCGGCCCGGTTGGCGTCGTGGATGGCGGCCAGCACCAGGTCGGCCAGGCCCTCGGCGTCGCCGGGGTCGACGGCCGTGGGGTCGATCTCGAGGCCGATGACCTCCCCGGCACCGGTCACCGTCGCGGTCACCAGGCCGCCGCCTGCCGAGCCCTTGACCTCGGCCCGGGCCAGCTCCTCCTGCGCCTGCGCGAGTCGCTGCTGCACCTCCTGGGCCTGCTTCAACAGGCCGGCCATGTCGGGCTGGGCGCCGCCACCAGGGAACAACGGTCTCTCCTCTGCGGGGGAGGGTCGGGTGCTACGGGTCCGAGCCTACGGGGCCCGTCAGCCGTTGTCGTACTCCCCGATGACCCGCGCGCCCAGCTCGCGGGCCAGCAGGTCCTGGTGGCTGAGGCCGGTGTCGTCGGCATCCTCGTCGTCGACGGACGGGACACCGTGGTCGCCAGCAGGCCGGCCGCGTGGCGCTGGTTCGGCGGGCGGCGACCCGGCGGGAGCCCCCGCGCCCCCTGCGGGTAGGCCGGAGCGTCCCGCCACCGGTGGCGTGCTCCGGGCCGGGCCCGGGTCGCGGGCGGGCGCACCGGCCGGAGCCGCGGAGGGGTCGACGATCGCCTCGACCTTCCAGTCCACGCCGAGCACCCGGATCAGCGCCTCGCGAACGATCTCGTCACTGCCCCCC
>JBOGDY010000323.1:0-3273 GCA_050742955.1 Actinomycetes bacterium
GTGCTGTGACGCTGCGCTGCGTAGCGGAGGCCGGACTTGAACCGGCGACACAGCGATTATGAGCCGCTTGCTCTACCTGGCTGAGCTACTCCGCCGAGACGGTCGACCTGCGGTGAGCCACCTCGATACAGGCAGCCTCCCAGAGCCCCCTTACGGAATCGAACCGTAGACCTTCTCCTTACCATGGAGACGCTCTGCCGTCTGAGCTAAGGGGGCCAGCGCCGCTCAAGGGTACACGGCGGCAGATGCGGCAAGAAATCATTCCGACGAGGGCGTGACCGTGGTCCGGTCACGCCCTCGTCGTCGTCGTGGCAGGTGAAGGATTCGAACCTTCGTAGGCTAAAGCCGACGGATTTACAGTCCGCTCCCATTGGCCGCTCGGGCAACCTGCCGCGCACCGGCGAGGATATCGCGGGGTCCCGGCCGGCCCACAAATCGGCCGCCGTCAGGCCTCGTCCGAGGTGCTCTCCGCGTCGTTGTGCTCCGCCCTCCGGCTGCCGCGCAGCGCACCGGCCAGGCCCGCGACGCCGAGGCCGACCAGAAGGACCGGCGCGAGCCACGTCCCGTCGACGTGCTCGTCGGTGGCGGCGCCGACCAGGTGCACCAGCGCGACAGCAGCGAACACGGCCCCGGCGATCAGGGACACCAGGTCCAGTTCGTGACGTCTCATCGCCGCACCTCCAGCTCTCCGAGACCGACCTCGGCGTCGACCGTGATCCGGGTACCGCTCGCCGGGTCGCCGGAGAGCGGCTCCAACGTGTACGTGCGCGTCAGGTCCGTGCCGTCAAACGTCGGCTCACCCAGGATCCGGATGGCCCCGGCTCCGACCTCGCCGTTGACGACGACCGAGGCGTCGGGCGGGACGATGATGCGCAGCTCCCCCAGACCGACCCGGGCCTCCACGTCGGCCGAGCTGCCCGCCGGCAGCGCGGTGAGGTCCAGCTGCGCCTCCCCCGCGCCGAGGCGGAACGGTTCCTCGGCCGCGGCGACGGAGGTGGGCGCCCAGTCCCGCTCACCGACCCCGCCGGGGAAGTGGTGGTCGGCGACCGCGCTGATGGAGGTGGCGATCGAGAGCAGGATGCCCAGCACGATCAGGCCGCGGGCCCGTCCGACGAAGGCACCGACAAGCAGTCCCGCCGCGACCACGGCGAGGGCAGTGCCGAAGATCGCCACGACCTTGAAGTCGTTGTCGCTGACCGAGTTCCAGCCGACCATCAGGCCGACGACGGTCACCGCCGTGAAGAAGGTCACCCGTCCCAGCACCGACTTCTCCTTCGGCTCTGGCGGCACCGGGGGGAGCGGCTGCGTCGACGTCGGGTACGAGGGAGGTGCCGGCGGTCCCTGGACCGGCGCCGTCGTGGCGTAGGCCGTGCCCGCGGTCTGGCCGTAGGCGCCCGGCTCGGGGGGTGGGGCCGGCCCGTACGCCGGGGTGTGCGGCGCCTGGTCGGTCGCCGGGCGCTGACCCCTGTTGAGCAGCAGCACCACGACGAGGCCGACCACGATGAGAGCCCCCAGACCGCCGAGGCCCGGGCCCGTGTCGAGGAAGTTGCCCATGAACACCAGGCCGAGCACGAGGACCACGACGCCGGTGACGACCGTGGAGACGGTCGAGCCGTCCCTGCGCCCGTGCAGCAGCTGCTGACCGTTGGACTGGCTCTCCCCCTCCTGTGGGATCAGCAGCCACCCCAGGGCGTAGAGCAGGATGCCGGAACCGCCGAAGAAGGCCAGCACCACGAACAGGATGCGGAAGATGAGCGGGTCGACGCCCGCGTAGCGGCCCAGCCCGCCGGCCACGCCTGCGAGGTGGCGGTCGGCACGGCTGCGCCGGAGCGTCGCTATCGGGGGGTAGGCGCCGGGCGGAGGACTCGGCTGGGTGTGGGGGCCGTCTGTGGTCATGGGGCCATCGTGGCCGCGCAGCACGCTCACGGCATCGGGTGTCATCCCTGGACCGACCCTGAGCCGACCCTGAGCCGGGCTCCGGCGTCCGCCCGGATGCGCAGCCGGTCGCGCTGGTGGAGGATCTGGGGGTGAGCCGCACCAGTACCGCCGCCGCGCAGGGGGCGCAGCCCCCCTCCGCGGAGGTAGCGGCGCGCCGCCTCTACCGCAGCAGCGAGGGCCGGGTGCTCGCCGGCGTCGCCCGCGGGCTGGCCGATCATCTGGGTGTCGAGGTGCTGTACGTCCGGCTGGCCTTCGTCGTCCTGGCGGCGGCCAGCGGAGCGGGCGTCGCGGCGTACGGGCTGTTCTGGGTCTTCGCCCCCCAGGACCCGTTCGAGGCGGGTCGGCCGCGCGACCGCGCGCGTGACCTCACGATGCTGCTGGCGCTGGGGTCGCTGACCGTCGGCGGCCTGCTGCTGCTCTCCGCGCTGGGACTGGGCCTGCACCCCGGCCTCGCCGTGCCACTGGTCACCGTGGGGGTCGGCGTCACGATCCTGTGGCGGCAGGCGGACGACGACGCGCGCGAGCGGTGGAGGCAGGCGACCGGGACGCAGCGCTTCTCGGGCGCCGCACGCGCGGCAGGGGGCATCACGCTCGTCGTGCTCGGCGCGGGCGCCATCCTGATCGGGCCCGCCCAGGCCGACGGCACCTCCGGCGGGCTGGTCGCCGCTCTGGTCGTGGCCGCCGGCATCGCGCTGGTGAGCGGGCCCTGGTGGATGCAGATGGCCCGGGACCTCTCCGCCGAGCGGGCCGCGCGCATCCGGGAGCAGGAACGTGCGGAGGTGGCGGCGCATGTCCACGACTCGGTGCTGCACACCCTGACGTTGATCCAGCGCCACGTCGACGACCCGCGGGAGGTGGCCCGGCTCGCCCGCGCCCAGGAGCGCGACCTGCGGACCTGGCTCTACCGCCCGGCGGCCGACCACGAGAGCACCATGCAGGCCGCGCTCGAGCAGGTCGCAGCCGAGGTCGAGGACGGGCACGGCGTCGCCATCAACGTCGTGGTCGTCGGCGAGGCTCCCCTCGACGACCGCTTGTGGGCCGTGCTGCACGCCGCGAGGGAGGCGCTGGTGAACGCCGCGAAGTACGCCGAGGACGCGCCCATCTCGGTCTACGCCGAGGTCGAGCCCGACCAGGTCACGGTGTTCGTGCGCGACCGCGGGCCCGGCTTCGACCCCGGCAGCGTGCCCGAGGACCGGCTCGGTCTGAGACAGTCGGTGATCGGTCGGATGCAGCGCCACGGCGGGACGGCGACGGTCCACAGCCGGCCCGGCGAGGGCACAGAGGTCCAGCTCGAGATGCCGAGGAGCCAGTCGTGACCGAGACGCCTGACGCGCC
>JBOGDY010000324.1:0-3253 GCA_050742955.1 Actinomycetes bacterium
GTCCTGACGGGATCTCGTCCTCGATGGGCGTAGCGCCGGCAACGACCTCGCGTTCGCCGAACGTCTTGATGGCCTGGCTGACGGGGTGCTTGGGGTCGTCGAGGACGATCGGGACCCCCCGGTTGATGGAGGCCGGGACATCTCGCGAGCTCGGTATCTGGGCGACGATGGGCGCCTTCAGGGTCTTCTCGACCTCGTTGAGAGCCAGCCCGACCTTCGAGTCGGCGCGGTTGAGCACGATGCGCCAGCGCTCACGCGGGTAGTTGAGGAGGTCGAGCGTCTCGAGGGTCAGCTTCAAGTTCTTCAGGGCGGGGATGTCGAGGGTGGCGATCAGGGAGACCAGATCGCTCTGGTCGAAGGCGGCGAGGACGTGGTCGTCGAATGCCGGCGGAGTGTCGACGACCACGTAGTCGAACTGCTGCTTGAGCAGCCTGAGGATCGAGGCGACCAGGGTGGCGGGGATCGACTCGGCCGTGCCGGGCTCGATGGGTGCGACCAGCGTCGTCAGCCCGGGGGAGTGCGGCGTGAGCAGGGAGGTCACGGCCGAGGCGTCCAGGTTGCCGGCCAGGGGCAGCGCGTCGGCGATGGTGTGCGCGGGGAAGAGCTGCAGGGCGATCGCCACGTCGCCGAAGGCCAGGTCGAGGTCGACCAGGCAGACCTCGCGACGGCCGCGGTCGGCCAGGGCGGCCGCGAGGTTGGTCGCCAGCGTGGTCTTCCCGCAGCCACCCTTGGCCGAGAAGACCGTGACCAGCGTGCCTCTCGACGAGGTCTCGCCGGACGGTGTCAGGGTTCCGACCGTCTCCCGGAGCTGGCGGGCGAGGTCCCGGGCCCGTCGGACGGCCGAGTTGAGGCCGGCGAGATCGCGCTCCTCGGCGACCTCGAAGACGCCGGCACGCAGAGCGTCGCTCAGCACGGAGGTGTCGACCCGCCGACGGACCAGGATGACGGCCACGCTCGGCCGGGTGACGCGCAGGTTCTCTGCCAGCGCGAGCGCGGCCCCGAGGTCGACGGTCGGCCCCAGGACGACCGCGTCCTCGGTGAACTGCGTGTCGAGATGGCGGCGGAGGGCGTCCAGCGACGGCAGCACCAGACTGTCCGGGCCGAGAGCCGCGTGCAGGGTCTCGTTCGTCCCGGGGTCGAGGTCGACGATGACGGTCATGTCAGTCGAACAGGTTCTGTGCGGTGGCGCCGGTGTCGGCCTTGCTCACCTTGGAGTCCGGCCTCAGCAGGCCGAAGTACATCTGGCCGTGCTGGAGGCCGTAGATGAGCTTCTGCGACTCGGTCTGGTCGACGGCCAGGGTGAGGATGGCCTTGGGCAGCTCCTCGGTCTGGGTGTCGCCGCCCGAGCCGGTTGTCGTCGTCGAGACCAGCGTGCTCGCACCGGTGGCGATGACCGTCGCCCGCGGGAGCAACGCCCGGGTGACCTCCTGGCCGTTGCCTTGGGCGATGGTCAGGAACACGGCCACCTCGGAGCCGGGGGCGACGAAGCCGGCGACCCTGGCGGGGTCGTCCAGCTGGACGCTGGTGGCGAGCTTGCCCGGGGGGATCGGCAGGGTGCTCGCCGTGCCGGGCTGGCCGAACTTCGTGCTCAGGATCATCTCTCCGGGGAAGATCGTGGACGTGGCGACCTGGTCCGCAACCGGGGTGATGTTGCTCAGGACGGTCTCGGGCGCGTCTTCCGCGTCGACCTCCTTGCGCTCCAGGGAGCCGGCGTCCTCCGCGGCACTGGCTTTCGTGCCCGCGGCAATGGGAGCGGTGGCCACGAGCACCTGGACCTGACGCTCATTGGCCTGGGCCCGATCATCAGCGCTGTTGGCGTAGAGGAAGACCATGGTGGTGCCGACGGCCGCGAGGACGAGCGCGGCGATCAGGAGAGCAGTGCGACGTCCCATGGTTCCTTCAATCGGAGAGGCTTGCGGTCGATTGAGTGGCGCGGGCGTCGAGATGGCGTGGCCGAGGGACGGTCAGTCGCATCTCGTCACCCCCGACGTGATGTATGGATCGGCACAGGACGCGCGCAGGTGAACCTGTGTCTCGCCGAGGACGGTATCGGCCGGTGCGCCGCTGCGCGGGCGTTTGTCCGAAAGTGCCATCACGATCCGGTCGAAGGTCTACCCGCGCCCGCCGAGAACCATCTGCTATGTGGAATGCCGCCTATGGGCCGTTCCGCCCGGATCAGCCCCACTTTCCGCGTTGATCATGCGCAAGTGGTCGCGGCATTGCGACCACTTGCGCATGATCAACGTGGTTGGTTGGTGGGTGGGAGGGAGGGGAGGGGAGGCCGTCTGCGGCCGGTCAGCCCGCGGACACGACGGACACGACGCGTGCACGGACGGCCGCGTCCTCCCAGAGCCGCGCACTGATGAGCATCCGCCGGACGCTCAGCAGCGTGAAGGGCACGGCGAGCAGCGCCGGCAACCGCCAGTCGGGGACCGCTGACGCGGCCGAGAACAGCAGAGCCAGCAGTGTCGTGGACACGGCGAGCCGCACCGAGTAGGCCGCCATGGCACCGGGCGGGGCGGGCGCGTCCCGCGGCCCCCGCAGGTCGGCCCGGTGCGGATGGGCGACGGAGACCCGCATGCACAGGGCGACGACATGGAGCACGGTGACCACCCCACAGCCGACCAGCGCCGCGACCTCGCTGGACGTGGGCAGCCGTCCTGTCCGGACGCTCCCGGAGAGCGTTGCCAACAGCACCGCGCACACGGACACCTCGAGAACGACCTGGGCCTTCGCCCAGAAGGTCACCGAGGGCGGGTGCGGCAGCGACGCCAGCCACATCGACCCTGACCCGTCGAGGCAGAAGGCGTTGACGCCGAAGAGCAGCCCGGCCCCCGCCGCCACCAGGGCCGGGAACAGGATCAGTGCCGGCCAGTCCACCCCGGCTGCGGCAGCGACCAGGCCGGGCAGCAGCCCGAGCACCAGCAGGCCGCGGCGCAGCGATGCGGAACGCCAGACGCTGGCCCGGTCGACGGCAGTCTGCTCGAACAACGGACGGGAGCGCCGGCGCCTGCGCCGCACGTACATCGAGTCGATGCGTCCGCCGATGCCAGCGGGTTGGCGCAGGCTCCAGGCGCAGGCCCGCGTGCCGAGGCGGTGGAGCAGCATGGTCGAGACGAGGAGCACGCCCGTGACCGTGAGCCAGCCCGACCACGCACCGACGGCACCGTCCAGGCTTCCGAAGACCACCCACGCGGTGGGTGACGCGTCGAGCACGTCCCCCAGCCGGCCGGTCACGAGCAGCAGCAGGCCG
>JBOGDY010000325.1:0-3250 GCA_050742955.1 Actinomycetes bacterium
TCGATCGTCGAGGTCAGGAGCAGGTGGTCGACCTGGTGGCCGATCTGCCGTAGCAGGTCGTCGCTCAGGCAGCCGGGCGGCAGGTCTCCCCGGCTCCGTTCGAGGTCCATGCACTCGGCGGGAGAGAGGCCGTCGAGCCGCTCCCGGAGGATCCGATCGCCAACCTCCCACTTCTCGAGCGCGTCGAGCTCGATCGGCAGCGCGTCGGCCGGCTCGTCCTCGCCGCGGGTCTCGGCCACCTGCAGCCGCTGGCGGAGGAAGCCGCGGGCCGGGTGGGTCAGCAGCCGGCGAAGGTCGGCCAGATCAACGTCGCCGGTCGCCGGGGCGGGCAGCGGCCCGTCGATGACCGCGATCGGTTCGGCCCGGGGGCCGGCGGCGGCGCGCGCACCGGCGTACGACAACGGGTCGAAGCTGAACGGCCGCTCCGGCGCCAGCGCACCCGGCTGGAAATTGCGCGGGGCGAACGGCTGCAGCGGGTGGTGGGTGGTGATGACGTCGCGGACCCGGCGTCCGTCCGGCATGGTCGCGGTGCGGTCGAGCGCGTCGAGCAGCTCGCCGAGCGGCACGGCCGGCGGCACCGGGGCGCCGGTGCGCTCGTCGGCACCGGTGTAGGTGATGATCAGGTGGTCCTCGGCGGCGCAGATCGCGTCGAGGAAGAGCTGGCGGTCCTCGCTGCGCGGGTCGCGCTCGCCGACCCATGGGTCGCGGGCGAGCACGTCGTCGCCATCGTGGCTGGGCTGCCGGGGGAAGACGCCGTCGTCCAGCCCGAGCAAGCACACCACCCGGTGCGGCACCGAGCGCATCGGGACGAGGGTGCAGACGGTGAGGGTGCCGGTGCGGAAGCTGGCCCGGGTGGGCCGGCCGGCGAGGCTGTCGGCGAGCAGCGCGCGGACGTCGGCGAGCCCGAGCAGTGTGGTGCTGCCCTCGGCGGCTTCGGCTGTGTCGGCGAGCTCGTCACGCAGCTGCAGCAGCTGCCAGGCGGTGTCGTACGTCGTGGCGGCCAGCCCGAGGACAGCCTCCTCCAACCCGGCCATCCAGTCCTGCGCGGTGTGCCGCCCGGACATCAGGGCCTGGGCGGTGGCGAGCCGGTCGACCAGCTCGGCGAACCGGCCGGCCAGGTCGATGTCCGAGCTGTCGACATCGTCGAGCGGTACGACGCTGCCCCAGCTGTCGAGCGCCCCCTCCATCGCGGCGCCGAGCAGCAGCCGGTCCAGGCCAGCCCGCCAGCTGCCCTGCTCGAGGTCGCCGAGCTGCCAGGTGGCGCGGTGCTCGCCGTCCAGGCCCCAGCGGACTCCGGCGCCGACGGTCCAATCGCGCAGCCGCTCGAGCTCGTCGTCGTCGAAGCCGAACCGATGCCGCACCGCGGGCGTGCCGGCCAGGTCGAGTACCTGGCTGGCGGTGAGCCGGGCGGTCCCGAGCTCGAGCAGCTGGGCGAGCACGGCGAGCAGCGCGTTGGTCTGCCGCAGTGCGCGGTCGGCGAGCCGGACCCGTAGCCGGGCCGCAGGGTGGGCGGCGTCGTCCTCGGCGCCGATCGCGAAGTTGGCGGCGATGATCGGCGCGAACGTCTCGACGTCGGGGCACATGACGAGCACGTCGCGCGGCTCGAGCGTTGGGTCGTCGGCGAGGAGCCCGACGATCACCTCGCGGAGCACCTCGACCTGCCGGGTGCGGCCATGGCAGGCGTGCAGCTGGACGCCGCGGTCGCCCGCGGCCAGCGCCGGCGGGTCGGTGCGCACGTGGTCGCCGGCGAGGTGCTGCCGGAGCCGGCCGAGCAGGTTGTCGGGCAGCGGGCCTGCGTTGTGCAGGACGGTATGGCTGTCCGGGGCGGTGCGGGCGATCAGCTGCTGCAGCTCGAGCACGTCGCGGGACAGCGAGGCCAGCAGCGGGTTGATCAGCCGGTGTCGGGCGGTGTCGTCCCTGCGGCGGACCGCAGGCGGGGTTGCGCTGACGGCCTCCCAGAGGGCGGGGGAGGCGTGGTGCAGCCACAGGTGCACCTCGCGGTGCTCCGCGACCGCGGCCAGCACCCGCAGGCGGGCCGGGGAGAGGCGGCTGGTGCCGAAGACCGAGACTCGTTCCGGCAGCGTGCTGAGCCGCGGCTGGTCGCGCAGCCGGTCGCAGGCATCCTCGAGCAGTTCTGCCGGGCTCGGCGTCGCGAGGCTGTCGCGAAGCCGGCGCCACAGCTCGGGCTGCCAGCGCAGGTCCTCGTCAAGCGCCGTGCCGTCGCCACGCTCATCGCGACCGGCAGCCCACGCTTGCAGCATCTCCGGTCGGGACTGGCCGTACTCATCGAACCTCGCCGCCAGTCGGCGCGCCACCGCGAGGCGGCGCCCCTTGTCCTCCGCGCCGGTGCCGAGGTGCTGCGCGAGCGCCCGGCACCACGGCTCGGCCGGCACCGAGGCATCGATCACGTCGAGCAGCGTCCACGCCGACCGCTGCGTCGTCCACTGCTCTACCGCCTCGGCCTGCTCCGGCGAGGTGGCCTGCAGCGCCTCGTCGACAACCGTGCTCGGCCAAGGGAAGGCGACGTTCGCGCACACCCCGTCGCCCGCATCCGCGCCGAGGATGTGCGACAACCGCTGCGCAAGCCACCGCTCCACGCCCTTGGCGGGCACCGCCACGATCTCGGCCGCGAACGGGTCGTCGGACGGCACGGCCAGCACATCGGCCAAGCCGCGAGCGAGAGCGTCCCCGTGGGAGGCCCGATGAGTGATGAGCACGACCCTCCTTCAGGAGCCGACCGTAGCGACTCCGAGCGCGGTGGCGATTCCAGCCAGGCGCCTGTCGCCGGTCCAGAGCCTGGCACCGGTGGTGAGCAGCGTGGATGCCAGCAGCTGGGCATCGACGTAGCCGATCCAGCGCCCGTGAAGACGGTGGACTTGGACCATCGTCAGCACTTCGTCCGGGGTGGCCACCGCGGCCTGAGGGAGGTTGGCGAGGAGTCCGAGGATGACGTCGCGCTGTGCCATGGTGCCGAGCGCGAGCTCACCCGTCACCCATGGATGCCCGAGCACATTTGCGTTGTCGAGCAGGTCTCCGAGCGCCGGCAGGTGGGAGCGCAGGTGGTCTACCCAGATCGAGGTGTCGACGAGGATCATCCGGTGGAGGGGCGTCGGCGGGCGACCTGCTCGATGTCCGGTTCGCTGCCGCCCAGCCGGGCCAGCCGGCGCGCGCTCTCACGTTCGATCAGGGCGATCAGCGCAGCCCGCACCAACGCGCTCTTCTCCGTCGTACCGGTCAGCCGCTGCGCTTC
>JBOGDY010000326.1:0-3249 GCA_050742955.1 Actinomycetes bacterium
GCGCTGGCTCGCGATCTCCGCGTCGATGGTGGCCGTGAGCTTCGTGCTCGCGGCGTTCCTTCCGTGGCAGTCGGGAGCTGGTGGCTGGCTGCGGGTGCTGCCGTTGCAGCTGTCGGTCATCGCCGTCGTGGCCGGCGCGGCGCTTGCGATCCTGCGCTACCGCCTCTACGACCTCGACGTCGTCGTGAGCCGGGCGATCCTGCTCACCGCCTCGACGCTGGTGGTCGCGGCGGGCTACACCCTGCTGGTCGTCCTGGTCGGGAGCACCATGCCGGCCCGGGTCAGCGAGGCCTTCTGGCCGTCACTGCTGGCGACGGCGGCGGTCGCGCTGGCCTTCCAGCCGCTGCGGCGGCGGATCGTCCGGTTCGCCGACCGGATGGCGTTCGGGCAGCGGGCCGCGCCGTACGAGGCGCTCGCCGACTTCGGCCGCAGCCTGCAGACGACCCCGGGCGCGACAGACCTGCTGCGCAACGTGTCGCAGGCCGTGGTGGAAGCGACGGGAGCGCGGGGCGCCATGGCCGTGCTGGAGCTGCCAGACGGCAGTGAGGTGGCGCAGTCGTGGCCGACCGAGGACGCCGCCCGCCGCGGGCACGGCGCGACGGACTTCGTCGTGACCGACCGGGGCGAGCGGCTGGGCCGGGTCGAGGTCTCGATGCCGCCCGGGCGGCCCCTCCGTCCGGGCGAGGCCGGCCTGGTCGAGCGGCTGCTGGCGCAGAGCGCCCTCGCCGTACGGAACCTGCGGCTCGAGACGGAGCTGGCCGCGGACGTGGCCGAGCTGGACCGGCGGACCGCGGCGCTGGTGGCGTCCCGCCGCCGGCTGGTGCAGGCCCGCGACGAGGAGAAGTCCCGCTTCGCGGCGGCCTTGAGCCAGACGGTGGTGCCGCATCTCGCGCCGCTGCCCGACCGGCTCCTCGAGGTGGCCGGGGAGGCCGGGGACGGCCTGCGACAGGTGGACCTGCAGCCGGAGCGCGATGCGGCCGCCGCGGCCCTCGACGAGCTACGCCGGCTCGTGCGCGGCAGCGGGCCGGTCGTGCGTCATGGGACGGCCGTGGACCACGCGGCGGCGAGCTCGTCCGGCCCGAACGCCGACTTGGTGACGTAGGCGGCCGCACCGGACTCGGCCACGAACCCCTCAGCGGCGTCCTCGTCGTAGGTCGACAGCAGCAGCACCACCGGCGGCGCGTCGCCGGCGAGCAGCCGCCTGGTCGCCTCGAGCCCGTCGATGCCGGGCAGGTTGACGTCCATGAGGACCAGGTCGGGGCGCAGCACCGCGGCGGCCTCGAGAGACTCCTCGCCCGAGGCCGACTGGCCGACGACCTCGAAGCCGTCGGTCTCCTCCACGACGCTGGCCATGGCGCGCCGGAACGGCGCCTGGTCGTCGACCACCAGCACCCGTACGACGGTCACCGCCACACCTCCGGCGAACATGATGCCGGTTGCGGCGGGTATGGCGCAGGGGGTCAGCCGCCCGACGGGGTTCGGCCTGCCCCCCGTCACGCGGTGACGGAGGACGGCGCGGGTGCGGACTGCAGCGTGCCCTGGTCGGCGGTCGCGACGGTGGCGTCGGCATGGCTGGGCTCGGGGTCGTAGCTGGCGAGCAGGACACCGGCGCCCCAGAGGAAGGTCGGAGAGAACAGCTCGGCGGCGACCCGGAAGAACTGCTCGTCGGTCCCGGACCAGTGGACGGTGGTGGTCTCGACGGTGGTGGTCATGACGCTCTCCAGGTCTTCCGTGGTGCGGGTCCCGGCGGTTCCGGTGCGATGACAAGGACGCTAGACACGCGCGGCACGTTCGCCGATCGGGCGAACCACACGAGCGCCGGTGGCCACCCGCAGCGTCGCGGGCGCCCACCCCCCGTCGGGCCCCCCGGGCCGCCCCTCCCCTCGGCCGTCGGCGACGTCACCCCGGCGGGGTGACGACGGACGGCTCCCGCCTGGTCAACGCTGCCCTGGTCCGGAGACATGAGGAGAAGAAGCGCCGATGAGACCGACACTCGAGCAGTCGTCCACGATTGATCCCCGTGTGGGTGCCGGCTCCGCCAGCCCGCCGTCAGCGTGGTCGATCGGTCGCCGGTGGTTCGACTTCGAGGCTCCGCTGTCGGCGCCGCTGACCATCGCGGGGCACGTCCTGATCACCAGCCCGGACGGGCGGCGCTTCCTCGGCCAGGTCACGGAGACGGCCGTGACCTCGTCCGCGGGGAGAAGGGTCGTGTCCGGTGGGGGCACCCTGATCGCGCGAGTCGACCCGAGCGGCGCGGGACCGGTCGCATCCACGGACGTCTTCGACGGAGCAGACATCGCGACAGCGCCGAGCGACCTGCTGACGGCGTGGCTGGCCGACGCCGTCGGTGACGTGGGCGCTCTGGAGCTGGGGACCGGCGGGACGGCAGGTCAGCGGGTGCGCCTCTCTGGTGCAGGGTTCAACCGGCACACCTTCCTGTGCGGGCAGTCCGGGTCCGGCAAGACGTACACGCTCGGCAAGCTGCTGGAGCAGCTCCTGCTCGAGACCGAGCTGCGGATCGTCGTGCTGGACCCGAACTCCGACTACGTCCGGCTACCGGAGCTCGACGGTTCCGGGGACGACGAGGCAGCCCGCATCGAGGAGCTGCGCGGGAGGATCTGCGTCTTCCGGGACAGCGAGGGCCCGTTCCGGCTCAGGGTGCGTTTCGGGCGGTTCCCGGTCTCGATGCAGGCGCTTGTCCTGGCCCTCGACCCGGTACGCGACGCGGAGCAGTACGACGTCCTGCGACGGACCGCCGACGCCATGGGGAGCACGGAGTACTCCCTGGCCGATCTGCGCGACCGGCTCGACACCACCGACGAGGCGCAGCGCCTGCTCGCACTGCGCGTCGACAACCTCGGCGTGCGGCAGTGGTCCATCTGGGCGGAGCGCGGTCAGCCGCCACTGCTCGACCAGCTGCCCGGCAACTGGCGCGCAGCCGTCATCGACCTGGGCGAGCTGGCCTCCGCGCCGGAACGGTCCGCGGTGTCCGCCGCGATGCTGGCCGGCCTGTGGAACCGTCGCAACGATCGCCAGCCGGTGCTGATCGTCATCGACGAGGCGCACAACGTGTGCCCCCAGGATCCGGCCGACCACCACCAGGCGCTGGCGGTGGAGCAGGCGATCAACATCGCGGCCGAGGGCCGCAAGTACGGTCTCTACCTCCTCACGGCCACGCAACGACCGCAGAAGCTGCACGTGAACGTGCTCTCGCAGTGCGAGAACCTCGTGCTGATGCGGATGAACTCA
>JBOGDY010000327.1:0-3248 GCA_050742955.1 Actinomycetes bacterium
TCGTGCTCATCATCGGCGCCTTCCTGTTCGAGTGGAGGGTGGCGCTGATCAGCGTCGTGACGATCCCGCTGTCGCTCATGGCGGCCGGCCTGGTGCTCTACTGGCGAGGAACGACGATCAACACGATGGTGCTCGCGGGGATGGTCATCGCGCTGGGTGCCATCGTCGACGACGCCATCATCGACGTCGAGAACATCGTCAGACGACTGCGCCAGCACCGACGAGAAGGCTCGGGCCGCTCGACCGCATCGGTCATCCTCGAGTCCTCCCTGGAGGTCCGGGGTCCGATCATCTACGCAACACTCATCATCGTCGCGGCCACCATGCCGGTGTTCTTCCTCGAGGGGCTGACAGGGGCGTTCTTCAAGCCGCTGGCGCTCTCCTACACGCTGGCGACGCTGGCGTCGCTGCTGGTGGCCTTGACCGTGACGCCGGCGATGTGCTTGATCATGCTGCGGCGCTCGACACTGGAGCGTAGGGAGTCCCCGCTCGTGCGGGTGCTGCAGAATGGCTACACGAAGGTGCTGAACCGCATTGTCGTCCGGCCCAGCCGGGCGTACGCCACCGTCGGCGTGGTGATTCTCGCGGGCGTGCTCACGCTGCCCCAGCTCGGGCAGTCCCTGCTCCCGTCGTTCAAGGAGCGCGACTTCCTCATGCACTGGCTCGCCGAGCCCAGCAGCTCGGGTCCTGAGGAGACCAGGATCACGGTCCAGGCCAGCAAGGAGCTCCGGGCGATCCCCGGCGTGCGCAACTTCGGTGCCCACATCGGGCAGGCCCTGCTGGCGGACGAGCCGTATGGCATCTACTTCGGGGAGAACTGGATCAGCGTCTCTCCCGACGCCGACTACGACAAGACCCTGGCGGCTATCCAGGAGACCGTCGCCGGCTACCCGGGCGTCAAACGCGACGTGCAGACCTACCTGAAGGAGCGGATCCGCGAGGTCCTCACCGGATCGAGCGAGGCCGTCATCGTGCGCGTCTACGGCGAGGACCTGGACGGCCTGCGTGAGACGGCCGCCAAGGTGGAGGAGGTCCTCAAGGCGGTCCCCGGCCTGATGGACGAGGCCGTCGACCTGGAGGTCGACGTCCCCCAGGTCAACGTCACGGTGGACCTCGCCGCCGCACAACGCTACGGGCTCAAGCCCGGGGACGTGCGGCGAGCCGCAGGTGTCCTCATGGCCGGTGAGGAGGTCGGCGACATCTTCCGCGGCGGCAGGGCCTACGACGTGCAGGTCTGGAGCACACCACAGACCCGGCACAGCCTCACCAGCATCCAGCAGCTGCCCATCGACACTCCGGACGGCGGCCGGGTCATGCTCGGCGAGGTGGCCGACGTCAAGGTCGAGGCCGTGCCGAACGCGATCGAGCGCGACGGCTTCTCGCGCCGTCTCGACGTGGGCGCCAACGTGACCGAGGGGGCCGACCTCGGCGCCATCGTCGCCGACGTGGAACGCCGCCTGGCGAAGGTCGACCTCCCTGTCGGCTACGACACGAAGATGCTCGGGGAGTTCACCGAGCGCCAGAGCGCCCAGCAGCGCCTGATGATCTTCGGCGGCATCGCCTTGCTGGCGATCCTGCTGCTCCTGCAGGTCTCCTTCGGCAGCTGGCGGCTCGCGACCCTGTCGTTCCTGACGCTGCCGATGGCGCTGGTGGGCGGGTTGCTCGCCGCCTACGCCACCGGCGGGATCATCTCGCTCGGCTCACTGGTCGGGTTCTTCACGGTGTTCGGCATCGCGGCGCGCAACGGGATCCTGCTCATCAACCACTTCCAGCACCTGGAGCGGGAGGAGGGCGAGGCCTTCGGTCCCGCGCTGGTCCTACGCGGCGCCCGCGAGCGGCTCTCGCCGATCCTGATGACGTCGCTGGCCACCGGGCTCGCACTGGTCCCGCTGGTGGTCGCCGGGAGCATCCCGGGCCACGAGATCGAGCACCCGCTGGCGGTGGTCATCCTCGGTGGGTTGTTCACCTCGACGCTGCTCAACCTGTTCGTCGTGCCCGCGCTCTACCTTCGGTTCGGGAGGAGCAAGGCACATCGCAAGGAGGCGGCCGCCGCGCGGCAGCCGGCCTGAGGTCTCGGGTGCTCACTGCCGATCCGCGGCCACAACTGCCGCGGATCGGCAGCGCCACGCCCGCCGTCCCTTCACCGGCAAACGGTCTCCGTCAGTGCAGCGGTGACCCGTAGCGCAGCAGGTTGCCGTCGGGATCGATGTAGGCGCCCTCCCGCAGCCCGTAGTCGGTGTCCGTCGGCTCGTCGAAGCGGCCTTCCACCCCGGAGCCGGACCACTCGGCGTAAAGCGCGTCCGCGTCGCCCACGTAGAGGTAGACCGACACCATCGTCGTCCTGGGGTCGACGTCGTCCACCCGGCACAGATGGAGCCAGACGTCACCACGGTTGACGAAGCTGTAGCCGTCGTCCCCGTCGCCGTACGGGTCCACCGCGAACCCGAGCTTCTCGTAGCGGGCCAGCGCGGCCGGCACGTCCCGGGTCGGGAGCACCGGCGCCACGGTGTCGAAGGTGGTCATCCGGTCACGCTAGACGAGCTGACCGGCCTGCGCGGCAGCCGCGGTCCTCGACGAGGCCGCCTTCTCGGCCACGTGGTCGTGGTCCGTGGCGGGGCCGTGCTCGCGCCACCAGGCCTGCCCGGCCTCGGGCAGGGTGTGGATCGGGTCGTAGTACTCGTAGCGCCGCGTCAGGGCGTCGGGGTCGACCTTCTCGATCCCGGTGCGGTAGTTCTTGGTCCAGTAGGAGACGCCGCGCTCCTCGTCGTACTCCTCGATCTGGTGCACCCAGCGTTTCCCGACCAACGGCACGTCACAGATGATGCGCGGGGTGGCGAAGCCGGGGAGGTAGCCCATGATGCCGTGCTGCAGCTGCTGGGCCTCCCGGACCGACACCCGCCAGTGCTCGGAGAAGGGGATCATGTCGCACATGTAGAAGTAGTAGGGCATGATCCCCGCGCCGTCGAGCAGCGTGAAGCACAGGTCCAGCAGGTCGGTCGTGGTCGCGTTGATCCCCTGCATCAGGACGCCCTGGTTGCGCACGTCGCGCAGGCCGGCGTCGAGCATCGCCTTGGTCGCGTCGGCCACCAGCGGCGTCACCGACGCGGCATTGTTGACGTGTGTGTGGATCGCCAGGTGCACGCCGCGGGCGCGGGCCACGGTGCCGAGGCGCTCCATGCCGGCGCGGACGTCGTCCTGCAGCCAGTGCTGGGGGAGGCCCATCAGCGCCTTCGTGGCCAGGCGGATGT
>JBOGDY010000328.1:0-3243 GCA_050742955.1 Actinomycetes bacterium
GCCAAGGTCGGGGCCCAGAGCAGCCACCTCGAAGAGCAGATCGAACGGGTCGCCGGCGCCCGGCCGGAGGTCGTCGTCGTGATGGTCGGCACCAACGACGTCACCCACGGCGTCCGGGCGTCCACCGCCGTGCGTCACCTCGACCAGGCCGTCCGCCGGCTCCGCGACCTCGACGCCGAGGTGGTCGTGGCAACCTGCCCCGACCTGGGCACCATCGAGCCGATCGCACAGCCGCTGCGCTACCTGGCCCGGCGCTGGAGCCGTCAGCTCGCGGCCGCGCAGACCATCGTGGTCGTCGAGGCCGGCGGGCGCACTGTCTCGCTGGGCGACATCCTGGGCCCGGAGTTCGCCGCGTCGCCCGCCGAGATGTTCGGCCCCGACCGCTTCCACCCTTCCGCCGCGGGCTACGCCAGTGCTGCGGCCGCGATGCTCCCGTCGATGTGTGCGGCGCTGGGTTTCTGGTTCGGCGAGGACGAGGAGGCCGGCCCCGACCTGGCCCGCGGAGAGGGGGTGCGCCCCATCGCGCTCGCGGCGGCCGAGGCGGCGGAGGAGCCGGGCACCGAGGTGGCCGCAGCCCAGGTCGCCGGCCACGACCGCGGACCGCGGGGCCGCTGGGCGCTGCTGCGCCACCGGCGGGGCAGGTCCGGTGAGGATGTCCACGCCGCCGCCGAGGAGGACCCGGTCGCCAGGGAGTGACCGCGTGGTTGCCCCGCCAACGAGATGCCGGTCCGCGCCGGGTTCAATGGGGACAACGCCCGCACCCCGCCGTACGCGCTTGAACCATCGGAGGAACGCCCGCCATGCCCGAGGCTGTCATCGTCGCAACCGCACGCACCCCCATCGGTCGGGCCTTCAAGGGCTCCCTCAAGGATGTCCGCCCGGACGACCTCGCCGTGACCGCGGTGCAGGCCGTCCTCGACCAGCTGCCGGGCCTCGACGTCGCCGACCTCGACGACCTGATGCTTGGCTGCGCGGAGCCGGAGGGTAAGCAGGGCGTCAACCTCGCCCGCAGGGTCGCGGTGCAGCTCGGCCACGACCAGCTGCCCGCCACCACCGTCAACAGGTTTTGTGCGTCGTCCGTGCAGACCTCGAGGATGGCCCTCCACGCCATCAGGTCCGGAGAGGGACACGCGTTCGTCTCGGCGGGCGTCGAGTGCGTGTCCCACTACGCGGCGTTCTCGGGTGCCGGTGGTGGCCGGGAGGAGTTCCTCAACCCCCTGTTCGACGAGGCACGGGCCCGCACCGAGGCGACCGCCAAGTCCAACGAGCCCTGGCACGACCCGCGCGAGGACGGCCTGCTGCCCGACGTCTACATCGCGATGGGCCAGACCGCCGAGAACCTCGCGACCTCGCGCGGCATCAGCCGGCAGGAGCAGGACGAGTTCGGCGTGCGGTCGCAGAACCTGGCCGAGAAGGCCATCGCGGACGGCTTCTTCGAGCGGGAGATCACCCCGGTGACCACGCCCGACGGCACCGTGGTGAGCCGCGACGACGGACCCCGCCCGGGGGTGACGCTCGAGGGCGTCTCCACCTTGCAGCCGGTGTTCCGCGAGCAGGGCACGGTGACCGCCGGGAACTGCTGCCCGCTCAACGACGGTGCCGCCGCCGTGGTGATCATGTCCGACACCAAGGCGGCCCAGCTCGGCCTCACCCCGCTGGCCCGGATCGTGGCCACCGGTGTCTCGGGACTGTCGCCCGAGATCATGGGGCTCGGTCCGGTCGAGGCGTCCCGCCGGGCGCTGGCCCATGCCGGGATGACCGTCGGCGACATGGACCTGGTCGAGATCAACGAGGCGTTCGCGGCGCAGGTCATCCCGTCGTACCGCGATCTGGGCATCGACATCGACCGGCTGAACGTGCACGGCGGCGCGATCGCGCTCGGCCATCCGTTCGGGATGACCGGTGCCCGCATCACGACGACCCTGCTCAACGGCCTGCGGTCCCGCGACAAGGAGTGGGGCCTCGAGACCATGTGCGTCGGCGGCGGCCAGGGGATGGCCATGGTCGTCCAGCGCCTCAGCTGACCGCCGCGGCCGCCCCCGCGGCCCACCTTGGCGCAAAATGATCACGGGACCGTGATCATCTGTCCCCAACCGAGACCAATTGGCCTCGCTACCGGTCAAATGATCACGCGACCGTGATCATTTCCCCGAGCCTGACGTGGTCGATCGGGCCGCGTCAGAGGAGGCGACGGAGGGCGGCGAGGGTCTCGGCGGCGTCGGTCACCAGGTCGCGCGCGGTGCGCCGGCCGCCGGGGCCCCAGACGGCCTCCTCCGGACCGACGGCGTCCAGCGCGGCCAGCAGGTCCTGCCCGGTCACCGCCACCTGGTCGCCGACCGCGAACGGTGACAGCTCGGGCACCGGCCGCCACGTCGGCTCGGTCGGCGCATCCCGCGCGTCCAGCCCCTGAGCGGCATCCGCGAGCACCCGGACGGCGTGGCGGCCGGCGGCGGCGCGCGAGCCGTGCGGCGGCAGCTCCGCCAGCAGCCGGGCCTCCGACAGGCCGCGGAACCGCTCGGCGACCCGGCGTACGTCCGCGGCCAGGCCGACCCGCAGCTGTGCCCAGCGGTCCCCTGGTGCACCCTCGGTGGTGGCCACTGCGCGAGACTACTGATCGACATGGTGGCAGGACTTGTGTCCCGCCGCCGGCGTCAGGCAGTCTCGTGCCATGGACCGCTGACGAGATCCCGAGTCGCACTGGAGGCGCCCGATGGCCCTGCACCACTCCGAGGCAACGCACCAGCAGCTGATCGAACGGGTGCCCACGGCGACCGGTCGCGGCCTGCCCGAGTGGTTCAAGGCTCTCGAGGACGGCCCCGGCCTGCTCCGGTTCGACGAGCGCGTCAACTGGCTGCGCGACGAGCACGGCATCTCCCACGGCCACGCCACCGCGATCGTGCACGAGCACGACAAGCTGCGCGGCCAGCGCCGCCACGCCTGACCGCGGTCACCCGCGCGCGAGCGCGAGCTCCACCACATGCTCGGCGATGGCCAGCGACGAGGTCGCGGCCGGTGACGGTGCGTTGCGCACCCAGACGACCCGCTCCGAGCGGTCGATGCGGAAGTCGTCGACGAGCGACCCGTCCCTGCCCAGGGCCTGCGCCCGCACCCCCGTAGGACCCGGCACGACGTCGGCCAGCCTCAGTTCGGGAACGTAGCGCCGGGCGGCCGCCACGAACGCGCGCCGGCTCAGCGAACCGCGCAGCTCGGCGACCCCGGTGCGCCAATGAGCCCGCGCGAACC
>JBOGDY010000329.1:0-3221 GCA_050742955.1 Actinomycetes bacterium
AGATCACGCAGCTCGTGAGTACCCGTCACGCCGGACAACGCATCCACCACGGCGCTGCTGTCGACGACGATCACGCCTGGACCTGGCGACTGACCTCCTGGTCGCGCATGGCCCGCTCCGCGGCCAAAACCTCGACCGAGGAGACACCCGCGCGTTCGGCCCGGCGGGCTGCCCGCGCCAGCACCTCGGCCACCGTGGGCTGCTCGACCTCACGCGCGAGCATTCGCAGCAGGAAGGTGTTGAGGGGCTCGCCAGCAGCCGCTGCGCGGACCTTGAGCGCCCGCCGGACGTCGTCCGGCACGTTCCTGATCTGGATCATCACCATCCATGCAATATACCTATAGGCATATCCGTCATGCATGGATCCGCAGCCAGCTGCCCCGGTTCCGCGGTCATCCTTTGGGTCGGGGTGGGTGACGCCGTCGAAGCAGGAGCGAGCCCCACGCGCCGACCCAGCGACCACTTGCGCATGATCAACTACGCATCGTGGGGCTGTGACCTGCGACGACACGGCTCGGTGACTACTTGCGCATGATCAACGCCGAAAGCGGGCCGCTGTGAGGCGGCGGCGGAGTGACCCGGTGCTGGGGCGCGCGGCGGTGGACCGGGCGCTGGCCACCGACGACCCGGCCCGTGAGGACCTGATGCAGGCCACCCGGTTCCTGCTCGACGAGCTGGCCGCGGCGGCGCCGGGGCGGTCGGTGGAGGTGCGGGTGCCGCCGTACGGCGCGGTGCAGTGCGTCGAGGGCCCCCGGCACACCCGGGGTACCCCGCCCAACGTGGTCGAGACCGACCCGCTGACCTGGCTGGCGGTCGCCACCGGGCGCACCGGCTGGGCCGACGCGGTGGCGGCCGGGCGGGTCGACGCGAGCGGCGAACGTGCCGATCTGTCCCCCTACCTGCCCCTCGTCTGATTCGATCGGCTCGTCAAGGGCCGACGACGGGGAGCCGACATGACCTGCATGACCTGGACATCCCGGCGGACCGCCATGCTGCTGGCCGCCCTGCTCGTCGCGCTGCTGCTGCCGCTCGCCGGTGCCGCGCCGTTCGCACCGGCCGGCGCCGCGACCGAGCCGGTGATGAAGCGCGTGCAGATCGGTACGTCGGTGAAGGGTCGGCCGATCTACGCCTACCACCGCTACCACCCGGGCGCCTGGCGCAAGGTAGTCGTGATCGGCGCCATCCACGGCGACGAGCGGGCCGGTATGCGGGTCATCAGGCGGCTCAAGAGGAGCAACCCGCCGGCCAGCCTGAACCTGTGGCTGATCCCCACGGTGAACCCGGACGGATGGGCCGCCGACCGGCGTACGAACGCCCACCGCGTCGACCTCAACCGCAACTTCCCCTACCGGTGGAGGCAGATCAACCGCGGCACGGAGACCTGGTCGGGGCCCTCGGCAGCGAGCGAGCCGGAGACCAAGGCGCTGAAGGCGTTCATCACCAAGGTGAACCCGCGGATCACCGTGACGTTCCACCAGCCGCTGTTCGGGGTCGGCCGCAACTCGAAGCGCAACGACGTGGTGTACGCCCTGGCGCGGCGGGCCGAGCTGCCGGTGAAGTCCTTCTCCTGCTCGGGCGTCTGCTACGGCTCGTTCACCAGCTGGCACAACGCCAAGCGGTCCGGCGTCGCCGTGACGGTGGAGTTCGGCAAGCCGCACGTGTCCGACTGGCGGATCGGCAAGGCCGCGTCCGCCGTGCTCACCGTCGGCTCCCGGTTCTAACGGGAGCCGACGGCGAGGTATCCCCGGCGGGGTTGCCGGCTAGAACGTGGCCACGTTGAGCAGCCGCTCCTTGGTGTTGTCGGGGTCGTCGGCGTCGTTCCAGTCGAGGGTGCCGGCCGACTGCAGCGCCGACTTCACCTGCGCGGGCGTCGCCGTGGGGTGGGTCGCGGCGTAGAGAGCAGCGCCACCGGCCACGTGCGGGGAGGCCATCGACGTGCCGGAGATGGTGTTGTAGCCGCCGTTCATCCACGTCGAGTTGATGCACACGCCGGGCGCGATGAGGTCGACGTCCGCGCCGAAGTTGGAGAAGTTGGCGAACGTGTCGTCGACGTCGGACCGGCAGGTCGAGGGCGCGCCGCCACCGGGCTTGCCGTTGAAGTCGGCCAGTGCACTGACCGTGATGACCTCGTTGTAGGTCGCCGGGGCCGAGTTCGCCGCGTCCTCCGAGTCGTTGCCCGCCGCGACCGCGTAGGTCACGCCGGCCGCCACCGAGGCGCAGATGGCCTGGTGCTCGGCGTCGCCGTCGCTCTGGCCGCAGTTGCCGTCGTCGGAGCCGCCGCCGCCGAGGCTCATGTTGGCGACCTCGATCGAGGCCGCGTTGGCCGTGACGTAGTCGATGCCGCAGACGATGTCGGAGGTGAAGCCGACGCCGAGCGTGTTGAGGACCTTCACCGGCCAGATGCGGGCACCCGGGGCGACGCCGACCACGCCGGTGCCGTTGTCGAGGGCGCCGATCGTGCCGGAGACGTGGGTGCCGTGACCGTGATCGTCGTCGGCCGACAGAGCCAGCGCGCAGTTCTTGGCCTTGGCCCGGTTGACGTTGAGGTCGGGGTGGTCCAGGTCGACACCGGTGTCGATGACGGCCACGTCGACGTCGACCCGCTCGTCGGTGCCGTTGATGCGCGCTGTGGGGCTCAGCTCGGCGTCGGACCGGTCGATGCCGGTCGGTGTGGTCTGCGCGGTCGTCGTCACCTTCCGGTCGGCCTGCACGTAGGCCACCCGCGGGTCGGCGGTGAGCGTGTCCGCGACCGCCGGCGGCATCGTCGCGGCGTAGCCGTCGAGGGCGCTGCCGTAGACGTGGCCGGGGTCGACGCCCAGGGTGCGGGCGTGCTCGGCGGCCACCGCCGTCGCGTCGAGGCCGTCCTCGAGCACCACGATGTAGCGCCCGGTCAGGGGCGCTGCGCGGTCCGGAGCCGCTGATGCGGTCGCGGCGCTCAGGGTGGTCATGGCCGTCAGGGACGCCACAGCGGCCACGGCCGCCAGCGTCGCCTTGCCGGACTTCTTCATCGACAACCTCTTCCGTCGGTGGTTGCTGCCGACCGCATGCGTGCGGTGGCCCCCGGTGACCAACGCCGGGTCGGCGGGAAGGTCACGCATTTCGGACAGATTTGAACCGCTCGGCCCCGTGGTCCGTTCGGTACGGGTAGGACCCCGGTCCCACCGCCGACGGGAGGCTCGCCATGGCCCCGATCCGCACCCTGACCCTCACCCTCGTGGGGC
>JBOGDY010000330.1:0-3221 GCA_050742955.1 Actinomycetes bacterium
TTCTTGCGCGGATGGAGCGGTCCGTGCCCCGTGCTACGGTCGAAAATGACAACAGCAGGACCACAGGGGAGCGCTGCAGCGCTGAGAGTGCGGGACCCTCCCGCAGACCCTCGAACCTGATCTGGGTTATGCCAGCGCAGGGAGTCGGTTGGTCAGGTGCGCAGCGCGTCCGAACGGCCCGGCAGCGGGCTGGGCGGGCGCGCTCGTCGTTCCTGGCGCTCCAGGCAGGGCCTCCCGTCCGCACCAGGGACTGGAGATGAGTGGCATGACAAGCACGGGTGACACCACGGTCCGGCGGGACCTACAGACCGGGCCCCCCACGAGCACGTCCTGGCGCACCGTCGACATCGTGGTCGCGTCGGCGATCGCGGTCGCCTTCGGTGTCGTCTTCTGGGGGTGGGGCCAGCTCTGGAACACCACGCAGAGCGCGTTCGTCGGGTTCCCGCCGGCGCAAGGCTTCATGTACGGCGTGTGGCTGATGCCCGCGGTGCTCGGTGCGCTGGTGATCCGCAAGCCGGGCGCCGCGGTCTACACCGAGCTGGTCGCCGCGATCGTGTCGGCGCTGCTCGGCACGGCGTGGGGCCTCAGCGTCGTGGCCTACGGGCTGCTCGAGGGCGCCGCCGCCGAGCTGGTGTTCGCGTTCTTGCTCTACCGGTCGTGGCGCCTGGGCACCGCGGTCGCGGCGGGCGCGGCCGCCGGGGCGGGGGCGGCCCTGCTCGACCTTGTCTTCTACTACCCGGACTGGTCGGGCGCGCATCAGCTGACGTTCGCCGTGCTGGTCTCGGTCAGCTCGGCCGTGGTCGCCGGTGCGGGCTCGTGGCTGCTGGTGCGGGCGCTGGCCCGGACGGGCGTGCTGGCTCCGTTCGGATCCGGCCGGGAGCAGGCGACGGTCTGAGCCAGCCGGTCGCCGTCGACGTCCGCGGCTGGGGCTGGCGGCACGGCGGCCGCCGGCGCTGGGCGCTGCGCGACGTCGACCTGCGGGTCGAGCCCGGGGAGCGGGTGCTGCTGCTGGGAGTGTCCGGCGCGGGCAAGAGCACCCTGCTCGCCGGGCTGGCCGGCCTGCTCGACCCGGGCGACGCCGGCGAGCAGGAGGGTGCACTGACCCTCGACGGCACCCCTGCCCGCGCGGCCCGGTCCAGGGCCGGGCTGGTGATGCAGGACCCCGAGTCGGCGCTGGTGATGGGCCGGGCCGGTGACGACGTGGCCTTCGGGCTGGAGAACCGCGCGGTGCCGGCAGCCGACATCTGGCCCCGGGTCGACGAGGCGCTGGCGGCGGTGGGGTTCCCCTACGGCCGCGACGCCGCGACCGGCGCCCTGTCCGGCGGGGAGCAGCAGCGGCTGGCGGTTGCCGGCATCCTCGCGCTGCGGCCCGGGCTGCTGCTGCTCGACGAGCCGACCGCCAACCTCGACCCGGCCGGCGCCGCGCTGGTGCGGGAGGTGCTCCGCCGGGTCCTTGACGACACGGGAGCGACCACGGTGCTGGTCGAGCACCGGGTGGACGACGTGGTGGACCTGGTGGACCGGGCCGTCGTCCTCGAACCGGGCGGCGGGGTGCTGGCCGACGGCTCACCGGCCGAGGTGTTCGGCCGGCACGGCGAGGCGCTGGCGGCCAAGGGGGTATGGGTGCCGGGGCGACACCCCGGCGTACGGCGTCGTGGTGTCGGGCCACCCCGAAGGCCGCAGATGACCGCCTCCCGCGCCGCCTTCCGCTACCCCGCAGCCGGCCGGGACGCGCTGGCCCCGACCGACGCCGCGCTCTGCGCGGGCCGGGCGCTCGCCGTCACCGGCGCCAACGGTTCGGGCAAGTCCACGCTCGCCCTGCTGCTGGCCGGCCTGCTCCGGCCCTCGGCCGGTGAGGTGCTGGCCGCGCCCGGCCTGGCGCCGAGCGGCGGCGAGCTGCGCCCCGACCGCTGGCGGGCGCGCGACCTGGTGCGGTCGGTCGGCACGGTCTTCCAGGATCCCGAGCACCAGTTCGTGACCGGGACCGTGCGCGACGAGCTCGCCCTCGGTCCGCGACGTGCCGGGATGGCACCGGTCGAGGCGCTGGCCACGGCCGACCGGCTGATGGGGCGGCTGCACCTCGATGCGCTCGCCGCGGCAAACCCGTTCACGCTGTCCGGCGGGGAGAAGCGCCGGCTGTCGGTGGCGACCGCGATCGCGACCGCGCCGCGCGTCCTGGTGGTCGACGAGCCGACGTACGGCCAGGACGCGCGCACCTGGGCGGAGCTGGCCTGCCTGCTGGCCGACCTGCGCGACGAGGGACGGGCACTCGCGCTGGTCACCCACGACGAGGCACTGGTCTCCGCCGTCGCCGATGACGAGCTGCGGCTGCCGGCATGAGCGTCCTCGTGCCCCTGGCGCCGGACCCGACGGCGCCGCTGGCCCGGCGCAACCCGGTCGCGAAGGTGGCTGCCGCGGGCATCGTGATGGCCGGGCTGCTGGTGACGCTCGACCCGGTGACCCCGGCCGTCCTGCTCGCGCTCGAGCTGGCGGCGCTGCCGTTCACCGGCGTGCGTCCGGGCACGCTGGTCCGAAGGACCTGGCCGCTGCTGGTCGGGATCGCGGGGGTTTCCCTCGCGAACCTGCTCGTGGTGCCCGGCGGCCGGGTGCTGCTGGAGCTCGGGCCGGTCGACGTGACCTCGCACGCGGTTTCGTCGGCCCTGTCCGTGGCGCTGCGGCTGCTGGCCATCGCGCTGCCGGGCATCCTGGTGCTCGCCACCACCGACCCGATGGACCTGGCCGACGCCCTGGTGCAGCGCTGGCGGGTGCCGGCCCGGTTCGCCTACGGCGCGTTGGCCGCGCTGCGGCTGCTGCCGCTGCTGTCCGCCGACTGGCACACGATCGCGCGGGCCCGGCGGGCGCGGGGCATGGACGCCGGGCGGTCACCGGTCGCGGCCGGCCGGCTGTTCGCCTCGCAGATCTTCGCGGTGCTGGTGTCCGCGATCCGCCGCGGGGTGCGGCTGGCCACCGCGATGGAGGCCCGCGGCTTCGACGCCGGAGGGCCGCGTTCGGTGGCCCGGCCGCAGCCGATGCGGCGTGCGGACTGGGCGTTGGTCGCGGCGGCGCTGCTCGCCGTCGGTGTGGCCACCGCCGTGTCGGTTGCGGTCGGGCAGTGGGACCTGGTGGTGGGCTAGCTTCGCGCCCGGCGGGACGTCCGGCGCGTCGCGGCGGTGGCCGCCGGGCTGGGCCCGAGCAGGCCGGCCAGCAGCGCGGTCGTCGCC
>JBOGDY010000331.1:0-3214 GCA_050742955.1 Actinomycetes bacterium
CCTGGTCGCGGCCGGCGCCCAGTTCGCCGCGCTCGCGCGGGGTCACCGCTCCTTCTACACCGCCCCCGTGAAGGCGCTGGTGTCGGAGAAGTTCTTCGCCCTGTGCGACATGTTCGGCGCGGAGAATGTCGGGATGCTCACCGGTGACGCCTCGATCAACCCGACCGCACCGGTAATCACCGCCACCGCCGAGATCCTCGGCAACCTGGCGCTGCGCGAGGGGGCCGACGCCGACGTCGGGCTCGTCGTCATGGACGAGTTCCACTTCTACGCCGACCCCGAGCGCGGCTGGGCGTGGCAGGTGCCGCTGCTCGAGCTGCCCCGGGCGCAGTTCCTGCTCATGTCGGCGACCCTGGGCGACGTCTCCCGCTTCGAGGCCGACCTGACCCGGCGTACGAGCAGGCCCACCGCGGTCGTCAGCACGTCCGAGCGGCCGGTGCCGCTGCACTTCTACTACGCGAAGACGCCGGTCCACGAGACGCTCGAGGAGCTGCTCGCCACCGGCCAGGCCCCGGTCTACGTCGTGCACTTCACCCAGGCCGCGGCCCTCGAGCGCGCGCAGGCGCTGACCAGCGTCAACGTCTGCAGCCGTCAGGAGAAGGACGCGATCGCCGAGCTGATCGGCGGGTTCCGCTTCACCGCGGGCTTCGGGAAGACGCTGTCGCGGCTGGTGCGGCACGGCATCGGCGTGCACCACGCCGGCATGCTGCCGCGGTACCGGCGGCTGGTGGAGACGCTCGCGCAGGCCGGGCTGCTCAAGGTGATCTGCGGCACCGACACCCTCGGCGTCGGCATCAACGTGCCGATCCGCACCGTGCTGATCAGCGCGCTGAGCAAGTACGACGGTGAGCGGAACCGTCACCTCAAAGCCCGCGAGTTCCACCAGATCGCGGGCCGTGCGGGCCGGGCCGGCTTCGACACGGCCGGCACCGTCGTCGTGCAGGCGCCCGGCCACGTGGTGGAGAACGAGAAGGCGCTGGCGAAGGCCGGCGACGACCCGAAGAAGCGGCGCAAGGTGGTGCGCAAGAAGCCGCGGGAGGGCTTCGTGTCCTGGGGCGAGCCGACCTTCGAACGGCTGGTCGCGGCCGAGCCCGAGCCGCTCACGTCGAGCTTTACCGTCACCCACTCGATGCTGCTGAACGTGATCGCCCGGCCGGGCGACCCGTTCGCGGCGATGCGCCGGCTGCTCGAGGACAACCACGAGGACCGGGCCGCGCAGCGCCGCCACGTCCGGCGGGCCATCGCGATCTATAGGGCGCTGCTCGCCGGTGACGTGGTGCAGCGACTCGAGGTGCCCGAGCCGGACGGGCGCGAGGTGCGGCTCACCGTCGACCTGCCGCCGGACTTCGCCCTCAACCAGCCCCTCTCCCCCTTCGCGGTCGCCGCGATGGACCTGCTCGACCGCGACGCACCGGCGTACGCCCTGGATGTCCTGTCCGTGCTCGAGGCGACGCTGGAGGACCCGCGTCCGGTGATCTCCGCGCAGCGGTTCAAGGCCCGTGGCGAGGCGGTCGCGGCGATGAAGGCCGAGGGCATCGAGTACGACGAGCGGATGGAGCTGCTGGAGGAGATCGGCCACCCGCAGCCGCTGGCCGAGCTGCTCTTCCACGCCTACGAGTCCTACCGGCGCGGGCACCCGTGGGTGGCCGACCACGAGCTGCGGCCGAAGTCGGTGGCGCGCGACATGTACGAGCGGGCGATGACCTTCATCGAGTACGTCGGGTTCTACGGTCTGGCCCGCTCCGAGGGGCTGGTGCTGCGCTACCTCGCCGACGCCTACAAGGCCCTCCGGCAGACCGTCCCCGGCGGCGCGCGCACCGAGGAGGTGACCGACCTCACCGAGTGGCTCGGCGAGCTGGTGCGCCAGGTCGACTCCAGCCTGCTCGACGAATGGGCGCAGCTCACGGCGCCCGCGGCGGATCGCGCGCCGGTCCACCCGCTGGACGAGCGGCCGCCCGCGGTGACGTCGAATGCGCGCGCCTTCCGGGTGCTGGTGCGCAACAGCCTGTTCCGGCGGGTCGAGCTGGCGGCGCTGCGTCGCTACGACCTGCTCGGGGAGCTCGACGGCGAGGCCGGGTTCGACGCGGCGGTCTGGGGCGAGGCGCTGGCCGGTTACTACGCCGAGCACGACGAGCTCGGCACCGGGCCGGACGCCCGCGGACCGCAGCTGCTGATCATCGACGAGCAGCCGGGCACATGGGTGGTGCGGCAGATCTTCGACGACCCCGCGGGCGACCACGACTGGGGCATCAGCGCGGAGGTCGACCTGGCCGCCTCCGACGAGGCGGGCGAAGCTGTCGTGCGGGTGACGGCCGTGGACCGGCTGTGACGGCGAGCGCGGTCAGCCGGCGCGGCGTCGCACTGCTCCCCAGCCGTGCCAGCGGTCGACCTCGATCCAGGCGTTCACCCTGCCACGCACGCGGTTGTCGTAGGGCCGGTCACGGTAGTGCCGGGAGAGCCGGTCGATGCCGGCCAGGTCCTCGTCGTCTGCCATCTCGACCACGCGGCCCTGCAGGCTCACGTGGGTGTACCAGTTGTCGGCGGCCAGCACGGTCAGGCTGACCCGCGGGTCCTTGCGCAGGTACTCCAGCCGCTTGCGTCCCTCGTCCATGTTGACCAGGACGCGCTCCCCGTCGAAGACGTACCAGGTGGCGACCGACACCGGCTGGCCGTCGGGACGCAGCGTCGTGATGACGGCCGGGTTGGGCTCCTTCAGGAGCCGGCCGACCTCGGCCGGGAACGGTGTCCGTGCCATCGGGGTCCTCCACAGGGGTGTCCTGCCGCATCGTCAGTCGTCCATCTACCCAGCGGCCGGGTTGACAGCACGTCGATGGTCCCTCCAACATCTGAACAACTGATCATATGTCGGAGGGCCAGCTGGTGACGATCGCCGGGGCGGACGCGCCATCCTCCCCCGCCGCGCCGGTCGTCGACGCCGACCGGGTGGCGGCCGCCCGCGGCGGGATCCCATCGCCCGAGGAGGCCATGGCCCTGTCGGGGCTGTTCCGGCTGCTCGGCGACCCCACCCGCGCGCGCATCCTCTATGCCCTGCTGGCCGCCGGGGAGCTGTGCGTGTCCGACATCGCAGCGACGGTCGGAGTCACCGAGACGACGGTGTCCCACGCGCTGCGACTGCTGCGGACGGCCGGAGTGGTCAGGGCGCGCCGGGCGGGCCGGCAGATGTACTACCGGCTGGCCGACGAGCACGTGCAAC
>JBOGDY010000332.1:0-3212 GCA_050742955.1 Actinomycetes bacterium
TGTGTCTGCCCCGGCTGCTCGGTCAGGCTTGCTCGACGGACTGCTCACGGGGAGGTCGGGATGAAGCGAGTGCTGCGGGCGCTGGTGATGGCGACGACAGTGTTGGCGGTGATTGCCGCACCGGCCGCTGCCACTGCCGCGCCGGAGGAGTCCGATCGCGCCGGTCTTGAGGGACGGCTGGACGACGTGGTGGCCGCCGGTGCGGTGGGTGCGCTCGCGGAGGTGCGTGACGAGGATGGCGTGTGGCGGGGCACCAGCGGTGTCGCCGGGCAGGACGCGGGCGGTCCCGGTCCGCAAGGACGGGAACGGGGGGCTGAAGTCGTGTGCGTGCGGGCAACTGCCTGGGTCGGCCTCGCGCTGGTCCTTGCGCTTGTCGGCTGCGGGTCAGCGCAGCCGCCGGGCCAAGCCCGGTCAACAGGGGTACCGGCCGTTGCCGGGGGCGACCAGCCGCCTCATGTCGCCGACGACCATGCCTGGAAGCGCCGCGCCGAACTGTCGGGTGCCGACCGCAAACGTGCGGATCAGGCCCGAGAGCAGATCCGGCCGGCGCTCGAGCGGCTGCGTGCCGCCGGCGATTTCGTTCCCGACGCGACACGACGCACCCTGCTGGGTCTTGGCTACGCGGATACGGATGTCGAGGTGCAGCCGATGCGGGTGCCGTCAGGGTGGAACTCAGCGCAACCACCAGTCGGAGCGGTCTTCGCCGTGCACGTCGGCCTGTGTCAACGACGGTCGAAAATTGACCCCCTAGCGACGGTCCAATATTGACCCCCTCCTGCTGTGTGATCTTTAGTCCTCGGTTGTGGTGTGGGCGGGGACGCGGCCGAGGTCGCGGTCCTTGAGTCGGTAGCTGTCGCCTTTGAGGGCGACGACTTCGGCGTGGCGGACGAGCCGGTCGATCATGGCGGCCGCGACGACGTCGTCGCCGAACACCTCGCCCCACCGGCCGAAGGGCTTGTTGCTGGTGACGATCAGGCTGGCGCGTTCGTAGCGGGACGAGACGAGCTGGAAGAACAGGTTCGCGGCCTCGGGTTCGAACGGGATGTAGCCGACCTCGTCGACCACGATCAGCGGGTAGCGGCCGAGGCGGACCAGCTCCGGCTGCAGCCGCCCGGCGTGGTGGGCGTCGGCCAGGCGTGCGACCCACTCGGATGCGGTCGCGAACAGCACCCGGTGCCCGGCCTGGCAGGCCCGGATCGCCAACCCGATCGCCAGGTGGGTCTTGCCGGTGCCTGGTGGCCCGAGGAACACCACGTTCTCCTTGCCGGCGACGAAGTCCAGGGTGCCCAGGTGCGCGACCAGGTCTCGTTTGAGGCCGCGGGCGTGGTCGAAGTCGAACTCCTCGATGCTCTTGCGGGCCGGGAAGCGGGCTGCCCGGATGCGGCCCTCCCCGCCATGTGATTCCCGGGCGGACACCTCGCGTTGCAGGCAGGCCACCAGGAACTCCTCGTGCGACCAGGACTCGGCTCTCGCGCGTTCGGCCAGCCGGGCCACCGACTCGCGCAGCGTCGGTGCCTTCAGTGCCCGGGTCAGGAACGCCACCTCGCCGGTCAGGTCCCGGGCCGCGGTCTTGCTCGCGGTCCGGGTTGTCGTGGTGCCGGCCATCAGGCCACCCCGCCGTCGACGTCACCGTCGGCGGCGCCGTCGTGGACACCCAACGCGGTGTCGTAGTCGGTGAGGCGACGCTGCTCGACCTCGGGATCGGGCACCGGGCGCAGCACCCCGATCCGCTGACGGCGCAGCGCGTCGGCGGCGCTCACGTGGGCGGGATCGGTGATGCTCTGGTGCCACGCCCAGATGCGCTCGTGGTCGGCGACGGTCTTGCCGTCGCAGAACACCCGGACCCGGGCTAGGTCCGCGACCACCTCGACCCGGCGGCCGATCACCCCGGGGTGCACCGAGTAGTCGTTGGAGTCCAGCCGCACGTAGTGGTCCCTGGCCAGTCGGGTGCCCATCCGCCATCCGGTGACCGGGGCGACCGGCGGCAGGGTGAGCATCGCCTGGCGATCGGCGGTGATCCGCTCGGTCGGGGCGCAGTCCAACGCCCGCCGCCGGCGAGTGCTCACCGTTGCCAGCCACCGCTGCAGCTGGGTGTTGAAGTCGTCCGGGCCGGTGAACTCGCGGCCAGGCAGGAACGAGCGTTCCAGGTAGTCGTGCGCCCGTTCGATCAGGCCCTTGGCCTCCGGGTCCGCCGGTTTGCAGACCACCACCTTCGCGCCCAGCGTGCCGCGGAACGCCTGGCACTCCCGGGTCAGCTCGACCCGCCCGCCGCGCCACCGGCCGATCGCGCCCTCACCGTCCCAGACCAGCACCCGCGGCACCGACCCGAGCGCCTCGATCAGCCCCCACCAGCCGGCGAACAGGTCCTCCGAACGGCGGGTCGGGATCAGCATCGCCGACAGCCAGCGGGAGTAGCCGGTGACCATCGTCAGCACCGGCAACTGCGTCGGGCGGCGGGTCTGCCCGAACCCGACCGGCAGCTCGATCGGCGGGAACCACAGATCGCACTGCGCGATCTCCCCGGCCACATAGCTGGTCCGACCAGCCGGGTCCGGCGGCAGATAGACCGGCCGCAGCTCCCGAACCCGGTCCTTGAGCACCGTCAGTCCGCGGTCCCAGCCGACCCGCTCGGCGATCACCGTGGCCGGCATCCGCGGATAGGCCCGCAGCAGTTCCCGGATCCGCGGCTCCACCGCGTCCACCGCCGACCCGGCCGGGCGACGTTCGTACTTCGGTGGGCCGTCCGACGCGACCGCCGTCCGGACCGTGTTCCTCGAGACACCCAGCACCCGCACGATCTCCTTGATCGGCATCCCCTCCGACCGATGCAACCTACGGATCTCCGCCCAGTCCTCCACTGACAACAACCCCTTCCTCCTTGGCTCGACTGAGCCAAGGCCACCGGAGAGGGGGTCAATATTCGGGCGTCGACACGGGGTCAGTTTTCAGCCGTCGCCGACAGCCTGGCAGCCTGCGTGATCGGGGACGTGCGCCCGGAGCGTGTTCTGGTCGAGATCAGGGGCTCTGCGGTCGAGTACGGTTGCCTCGAACCGTTCTCACACTGAACCGGGATTGAATCGGGACGCGACTATCGAGGGACAGCCGGGCGGCGCAGGGACCTGAACCACACGCCGCGCACGGCCGTCGCCGCGTCAACATTCGCAGCCCGGCATCGCGTGCTAGTTCGCGGCTGCAGAGGACGGCGGCAGATG
>JBOGDY010000333.1:0-3193 GCA_050742955.1 Actinomycetes bacterium
GACCACCCGGACCCGGCGATCGGACCGCAGCGCGGCCATCACCCGGCCCCAGGACTCGGTCATCTGCCCCGACATGGCGTTGCGGCGGTCAGGGAGGTCCAGGGTCACGACGACGACCCCGTCACCCCGGTCCTGCACCCGGAGGTCCGTCAGGTCGCCGTAGGGCTGGTCCACCATGGCGCCCGAGGCTAGCGAAGTCCTGGCTCGATGACTGAACGTGCTTGCCTCGTCACACGCCACGCTGGGACCAGGGGACCCGCCTCCCCCGCTGAGCGTGACCCCTGCCGTAGGGTTGGCCGCGGTCCGGTCACGGCTGCGACCCGCCGGACACCGACCCGACCGATCGAGGAGGACCTGTGGCTGAGAGCTACACCGGAGACGCCTACTGCGTGAAGTGCAAAGAGAAGCGCGACTTCACCGGTGAGGTGAAGGTCAGCGAGTCCGGCCGCCGCATGGCACAGGGCACCTGCCCGGTCTGCGGCACCAAGCTGAACCGGATCCTCGGCAAGGCCTGAGACCCCACACGTGTGGAGGGGCGGCCCCGGCGACGGGGTCGCCCCTTCATGCGTCCGGTGGCCGTCCGGGGTGGCTACGCTCCGGCCGTGACCGCCGCCACCGACTGGACGTCGCGCGTCCTCACCGAGGTCGACGCGGGCGGGACCGAGATGGTCGGCCTGCTGGCCGACCTGGTCGCGACCCCGAGCGTCAGCGGCAGTGACGCCGAGCACGAGATCCAGGGCCGGCTCGCCGCCGAGCTGGCGGTCGACGGGCTCGACACCGACCACTGGCGGCTGCCGCTCGAGGAGCTGCTGGCCGAACCGGACTTCCCGGGCGTGGAGGTCGAGCGGACCGAGGCCTGGGGCCTGGTGGCCCGGCTGGCCGGCGACGGCCGCGGGTCGGGCCGGACCCTGATGCTCAACGGGCACGTGGACGTCGTACCTCCCGGCGACCCGGACGCGTGGTCCACCGACGACCCGTTCTCCGGGCACATCGACGGTGACGTCCTCCACGGCCGCGGCGCCTGCGACATGAAGGCGGGACTGGTCGCGGCCCTCACCGCAGTCCGCGCCGTCCGCCGCGCCGGGGTCCCGCTGCGGGGCGACCTCCTGCTGGCGTGCGTGCCGGGCGAGGAGGACGGTGGACTCGGGACCTACGGGATGCTGCGCCGAGGGTGGCGTGCCGACGCCTGCGTGGTTCCCGAGCCCACCGGCCTCGACCTGGTGCCCGCCAACGCGGGCGCGCTGACGTTCCGGCTGCGGGTGCGCGGCCGGGCGTCGCACGCGTCCCGGCGCACCGAGGGTGTCAGCGCGGTGGAGATGTTCCTTCCGGTGTGGCACGCGCTGATGCGCCTGGAGCAGCGTCGCAACGCCGAGGTCGACCCGCTGATGCGGCGGTGGCCGATCGCCTATCCGCTCTCGATCGGACGCGTCGACGCCGGCGACTGGGCCTCGACCGTGCCCGACCTGCTGGTGGCCGAGGGCCGGCTGGGCGTCGCGCTGGACGAGCCGGTCGAGGCGGCGCGGGCCGAGCTGGAGGAGGCGGTCGCCCGGGCCTGCGCCGACGACCCGTGGCTGTGCGAGCACCCGGTCACCGTGCAGTGGTGGGGCGGGCAGTTCGCGCCGGGACGGCTGCCGGCCTCCAGCGACCTGCTCGACCGGGTCGGGCGCGCGCACACCGCTGTCGGCGGGACGGCCCAGGGCACCTGGGGCGGGCCCTACGGCAGCGACCTCCGACTGCTCAACGGCATGGGCGGGATCCCTACCGTGCACTACGGCCCGGGTGATGCCGCGCTGGCCCATGCGCCCGACGAGTCGGTACCGATCGCGGAGGTCGTGCTCGCCGCACGGGCCCTCGCCGTGCTCGCGGTGGACGTCTGCGGCACCCACTGAGGTCCGCGGCCGACCTGTGGACGATCCCGACGGTCCCGGCGGCACCTTCTGCGACGCTCGGGGCCCGCACCGGCCACCCGGTGCCGGCCCGCGAGGAGCGTGACCTGCCGTGCCACCCGTGCGCCCCCTGCTCAAACCCGCGCTGCGCCGCGTGTGGCGCGACGCGAGCACCTTGCAGCTCGGTCTCGATCCGGGAAGCGCGGTGCTCATCGGCGGCCTCGACGCCGCGTCGGCCCGGCTGGTGGAGAGCCTGGACGGCACCCGCGACGTGCCCGGCGTGCTGCGCGCGGCGGCCCGGCTCGGTCTCGACCCCCAGCACGCCGACCGGCTGCTCGACCTGCTCGCACGCAGCGGCGTCCTCGACGACGGGGCCGCCGACCGGGGGTCGCTGGCCACGCTCAGCCAGGCCGAGCGCGAGCGGCTGGGCCCCGACCTGGCCGCCGCGTCGATCGTGCACCGTGACCCGGGCGGCGGCGCCGGTGTGCTCGCTCGCCGACGTGCGGCCGTCGTCGGCGTGCACGGTGCGGGGCGCGTCGGCGCCTCGCTGACGACGCTTCTGGCTGCCGCCGGCATCGGGGCCTTGCTGGTCGCAGACACCGTCACGACGCGGATCGACGACACCGCCCCCGCAGGGCTGTCCGCCGACGACGTCGGCGCCCACCGTCAGGACGCTGCCCTGCGGGCCGCCCGCCGGCTCTCGCCAGGGCTGCGCCGCCGGCTGCCGGCGGGGCGGACCCGTCCCGACCTGGCCGTCGTCGCTTCCGCCGCCGACCACGCTCTGCCGGACCGGATGGTCCGACGGGGCGTGCCGCACCTGTTCGCCCTGGTGCGCGAGGGCACCGGCCTGGTCGGGCCGCTGGTGCTGCCGGGCCGCTCGTCCTGCCACCGCTGTCACGACCTGCGCCGCACCGACGTCGACCCGTCGTGGCCGAGCGTCGCGGCCCAGCTGACCGGGGCCGTCGACGAGCTCCCGGCGCCCTGCGACGTCGTGCTGGCCACGGCCGTCGCGGCCCACGCCGCCATGCAGGTGCTCGCGTTCGTCGACGCCGGACCGGACGGACCGCCGCCGCCCACGGTCGACGGCACGATCGAGATCGGCCAGGCAGACGGCCGGGTCCGACGACGCTCCTGGGCGGTGCACCCTCTGTGCGGCTGCGGCTGGCCTGCGGCCTGACGGGTGACGCGGCTGGTTTCACCCGCCGGGCCCGCCCTCTCGGGGACAATGGCCGGATGGACGACCTGCCCCGCCGTGCGGTGACCCGCACGGTCAAGCTGGCGGGCCTGCCGATCGGCTACGCCGGGCG
>JBOGDY010000334.1:0-3177 GCA_050742955.1 Actinomycetes bacterium
CCCGGGTCGCCGACGGTGGCCGTGCCGGGCTACGACGTGCGCATCCTCGGCCCCGACGGCACCGAGGTCGCCGCCGGCGTCGAGGGGGCGATCTGCCTGCGGCTGCCGCTGCCACCGGGGACGCTGTCGACGCTGTGGAACGACGACGACCGGTTCGTCTCGTCGTACCTGTCGACCTTCGACGGCTACTACCTCACCGGGGACGGGGGCTACGTCGACGAGGACGGCTACCTCTACGTGATGGGCCGCACCGACGACGTCATCAACGTGGCCGGGCACCGGCTCTCCACGGGGTCGATGGAGGCCGTGGTGTCCTCGCACCCGGCGGTCGCCGAGTGCGCCGTCATCGGGATCCCCGACGACCTCAAGGGCCAGCGCCCGCGCGGCCTCGTGGTGCTCAAGGCCGGCGTCGACATCGACCCCGACCAGCTGAGGGACGAGCTCGTGGCCAGGGTGCGCGAGGAGATCGGAGCGGTCGCGTCCTTCCGGGACGTGGACGTCGTCGCGGGGCTGCCGAAGACGCGGTCCGGCAAGATCCTGCGTCGTTCGATGCGGGCCGTCGCCGAGGGGCGCGACGAGCCGGTCACGTCGACGATCGAGGACGCGTCGGTCCTCGACGCCCTGCTGCCGACACTGCGGCGGCGCTGAACCCGACGGCGCCGGCATCCGTATCCCCGTCCGACAACCGTTCAGGGAGGAGGCTTGGCCATGTCCAGACGAGCACAGGTGGCGGCGGTGGCGGTGGCTGCTCTGGTGGTGACCGCGGCGGCGACGGCCGCGACGGCCCAGGGGGACGGGGACGGGGTGTCCATCCGCGAGCGGCTCAGCGGCCTGCAGGAGGACCCCATGGCCCTGTCGACGTCGGGGCACGGCAGGTTCAAGGCGCATTTGGTCGACGACGGGCAGGCGATCCAGTTCAAGCTCAGCTATGCCGCTCTCGAGGGCGACGTGGCGCAGGCTCACATCCACCTCGGCAACCGCTCGCAGAGCGGCGGGATCAGCGTGTTCCTGTGCACCAACGTGGGCGGTGGCACCGCAGCCACCCCGGCCTGCCCGCCCGCGCCGGGCAAGGTGACGGGGACCCTGCGCGCCGCGGACGTCATCGGCCCGGCCGGCCAGGGCATCGCGGCCGGTGAGTTCGACGAGCTGGTGACGGCGCTGCGGGCCGGTACGACCTACGTGAACGTGCACTCCGCGAAGTACCCGGGAGGGGAGATCCGCGGTCAGCTCGACGACTGACCTGCATGCGCCGGTGCCGCAGCGCCGGCCGGCGCCCCTTAGTGACCGAGCAGCCGGGACAGCCCGGCGGCCCGCCGCGAGGGCCGGCCGCTGCGCGCCTCCTCGGCGTCGGCTCCTGTCATCACCTTCAGGGAGGACGTGACGCCGACCCAGCGCAGCGGCTCCGGCTCCCAGCGCCGTGAGCGGTGCCCGACCCAGGGCAGCCGGGTGAGGTCGCTGTCGCGGCCGAGCACCAGGTCGGCCAGGGTCCGGCCGGCGAGGTTCGAGGTCGCGACCCCGTCGCCGACGTAGCCGCCGGCCCACCCCAGCCCGGTGCCCGGGTCCAGCCCGACCGACGCGCACCAGTCCCGCGGGATGCCCAGCGGCCCGCCCCACGTGTGGGTGACCGCGGCGTCGCGCACCTCCGGCAGCAGGTCGACGAGCACCCGGCGGAGGGCGTCGAACACGGCCGGCTCGCGGTCGTGCTCGGGCCGGACGCGGGAGCCGAAGTGGTACGGCGCGCCGCGCCCGCCGAATGCCAGCCGGCCGTCCGCGGTGCGCTGGCCGTAGATCACCAGGTGCCGGTGGTCGGTGAAGGTCGCCCGCCCGGCCAGCCCGATCCGTCCCCACACGTCCTCGGCCAGTGGCTCGGTCGCGATCATCAGCGAGTAGACCGGTGCGAGGTCGCGCCGGTGTCCCGGCAGTCCGGCCGTGTAGCCCTCGGTCGCCCGCAGCACCGCTTCGGCGCGCACGGTGCCCCGGTCGGTGTGCACGACCCCGGGTGCGATCCGGGTCACGCTCGTCGACTCGTGCACGGTCACCTCGAGCCGCTCGACCGCTCGGGCCAGGCCGCGGACCAGGCGCGCCGGATGGATCGCGGCGCAGTGCGGGGTGTAGGTGGCGCCGAGCACGTCGGTGGCCGCCAGCAGGTCGCGCGCCTCGACGGCGTCGAGCAGGCTGACGTCGTCGTCGCCGAACCCCCACCGGCGGGCCTCGGCCACGGTGTCGCGGGCCCGGTCCAGCTGCACCGGCGTACGGGCCAGGCTGACCGTGCCGCCCTTGGACCACGAGCAGTCGATGCCCTCGGCCGCAGCGACCCGGCCGACCTCGTCCACGGTGGCCTGCATCGCCCGGAGCTGGGCCACTGCGGCGGCCGCGCCGTGACGGTCGGCGAGCCACCCGGCCGACGCGGGGAACAGGGCCGAGCACCATCCGCCGTTGCGGCCGCTGGCGCCGAAGCCGGCCACCTCGCGTTCGAGCACGACGATCCGCAGCGACGGGTCGGCCCGCGCGAGGTAGTAGGCGGCCCACAGTCCGGTGTAGCCGGCCCCGACGACAGCGACGTCGGCGTCGCGGTCGCCGGGGAGAGGTGGCCGCCGGGCCCAGTCCTCGCCCGCGGTGGCGTGCCAGAGGGACAGCGACCGGGGGTCGCTGCTCACCGGGGTGACCAGGCGCCCAGGTACGGCGGTGGCTCGACGCCCGGTAGCAGGTCGGGTGCGGCCAGCGGCTCGCCGTACCGCTCCTCGACCGGCAGGACACCGGCCCACACCGGCAACCCGAGGTCGCCGTCCTCGTCGGTGGGCCAGCCGTCGCTGACCTTGACCGACCACTCCGCGATCGGCAGGGCGACCACCAGGGTCGCCGCGAGCTCTCGTCGGTTGGGTCGGCGGGCCTCGGCCCAACGGCCGGGCGTGAGCCGTTCGCTCATCCGCTCCAGGGCGTCGAACTTGGCGCGGTGCTCGAGCTCGACGGCCCGGCCGAGGATCATCGCACCGCGATAGCGCATCGACGACTCGAAGACGGAACGGGCCAGGACCAGTCCGTCCACCAGGGTGACGGTCAGGCAGGTGGCCGCGCCGGCCGCGATGCTGCGGAAGAGCCGGCTGCCGGTGGAGCCGTGGAACAGCACCCGGTCGCCGTCTCGGGCGTAGGCCACCGCCAGGACGTAGGGCTGCCCGT
>JBOGDY010000335.1:0-3174 GCA_050742955.1 Actinomycetes bacterium
GGACCGGACCCAGATCGCGTTCACCACGGGCAGGCCCGCCCAGATCGTCACGATCCGCACCGATGGATCCGGACTGCGGGAGCTGGGCCCCGCGGGGACATTCACATACTCCCCGGCCTGGTCGCCGGACGGGACGATGATCGCGTTCATGGGCGAACCGGCATCCGGCCCAGGCCCCCAGTTCGAGATCCACGTCATGGACGCCGACGGTTCTGACGTGAGGAAACTGACCGGCCCCCGTACGGGTTTCGGTGCCGAGCCACCGGGGTCGTTCGGCGCGAATCCGCAATGGTCGCCCGACGGATCGACGATCGTCTACAGCAGGGACTCGACGCCGGAGACCGAGGACGGCTGGACCGGGCACATCTGGACCCTCTCGGTAGGGGCAGGGTCAGCGGCCCGTCTCACGGCGGCATCCGCGGTGGACGAGGGCTACCCCGCGTACTCGCCGGACGGGTCCCAGATCGCGTACGCCCGTGACGGGGCGATATGGGTGATGGGCGCGGACGGCACCGACCCGCACCAGCTCGTCGCGGACGGGTCAACCCCGCGCTGGTCACCTGACGGGTCGTTGATCGCCTACACCACCGCCGTCGCCAAGGGGCCGCCCGGCCTGAGCGTCGTGGAGGTCGCGACAGGAAGGCATCGGCGAGTCGGAGACATCAGGGTGAGGGCGAACCCCCCCGTCTGGTGGACGAACGACACGCTGCTGATCCGACACGGACGCGTGGTCGAATGAGATCGACTCTCGGCTGCACGAGGGCGGAGCGGCGGCTGGCCCCGCTCGGGAGGTGGCCAGAGTCGTCTGACCGGCAGCATCTCGAGCCAGCGTCGGCCGGCCACCGTGCCAGTGACCGACCGCCGCCAGGTGGAGACTCAGCAGCAGCCGGTCTCGTAGCAGTCGGTTGTCTCGTCGCAACACGCATCCACGGAACTCACCCCCTCCCTCCTTGTCGTGCGTCGGGTCAGCTGGCGCAGCAGGCAGAGGCCGAGCCGCCGGCAACCGTCGAGGCGGCTGACGGTGCGAGCCCGAGGTCCGCGGCCGTCTTGCCTTCGAGCTCTGCGCCGGCGTCGGCGAGGACCGTGTAGACCTCCCACTGCTCACCGCCGGGCCCGGTGACCCAGACCTTGTCCTGGAGCGCGTAGCAGCAGGTGGTGCCGTCCTCGACCTTGGTCGGCATGCCCGCGTCGGTGTAGCGCCGGGTTGCGGCGACGACCTCGTCGGTCGAGGCGACCTCGACGCCCAGGTGGTTGAGTGAGCCGCCGTGGCCGGGGTTCTCGATCAGGACCAGCTTGAGCGCCGGCTCGTCGAGATCGAAGTTGGCGTAGCCGGGGCGACGTTTCGCGGGCTCGGCGTCGAAGAGCCGGGAGTAGAAGGTGACGGCCTCGTCGACGTCGTCGACGTTGAGGGCGAGCTGGACACGGGACACGTGAGTTCCTCCGGTGGGATCGGTCGGTCAGGCGCAGCAGATCGCTGCTGCTCGATCGTCGGTCGGTGCAGGGGCCGGCCGGCGGGTCGTGCCGCGCAGGCTGTCGCGCAGGGCCGCCATCACGGTGGCCGGCCACGTCGGCGCCGGGTGGCGCCGGGTGCGGGTGACGCTACGGGCCAGCCGGGCCTGCTCGGCTTCCCGTCGCAGGTCGGCGACCCGGGCCAGGGCAGCCGCATGGACGGGCGACAGCGGTAGGGACGTGTGGGTGGTCATCGGAGCCTCCATATCGACAACGGTCAATGTACCGGAACATTGACGCTTGTCAATGTGTTCCGACTAGCATGACCGCTGTGACCACCCTTCCGCTCCTCGACGACGCCGTCGCCTGCTGCGCTCCGCTGAGCGCTGCGCCGCTGCCCGCCGATGCCGCGGCACCCCTCGCGAGGGCGTTCGCCGCACTCGGCGACCCCGTCCGGCTGCGCCTGATGAGCCTGCTCATGACAGCCGAGGGCGGCCAGGTCTGCGCCTGCGACCTGGTCGAGCCGGTCGGCAGGAGCCAGCCGACCGTGAGCCACCACCTCAAGGCGCTCCGGGATGTCGGGCTGGTCACCGCCACCCGCCGAGGCACCAATATCTGGTACGCCGTGGTGCCCCAGCAGGTCGAGGCCCTGCGCGAGGTGCTTGCTCCGACCGCCTGACCCAGGGCCGGCCCGGCTGACCTCCGGCCGTCGTTGCGGTGTCAAGGTGCGCATTTCCGGTGTCGAGACATCCAGGGTGCCGCGCCCGCTCGAGGAGACCTATGACGCCGCGGTGCTGCGCACCCTGCCGGCCGTCGCCGCCGGGATCGCGCTCCTCGAGCTCGTCCTCGCTGCCGAGCACGTCGTCCTGCTGGACGGCACCGCACGGGTGGTGACCGGGGCCCTCGCCGCAGGCACCTCCGTCGTGCTGGGCGCGTGCTGGCTGCTGCTGCGCCGTGGGCTGCTGCCGGCCAGGCTGGCCCAGGCGGCGATGACGGCGATGGTCCTCGTGGTGGCCGTGCCCGCCGTCGTCGGGATGGTGCTGGCGACCCAGCCCCGCCAGACCACGACCGTGATGCTCGCGATCGTCGGCGCCGGCGCCGGCCTGCTGTCCGTGCGCTACCTGCTTGCCGCTCTCTACCTGGTGTGGGGGGTCTGGGCGCTCGGCGCTCTCCTCGTGGGTGCGTCGGCGGCCTGGCCGCACATGATCACCGGCCTGGTCGTGGCAACCGTCCTGTCGGTCGCGGTGAGCCATGTCCGGCGCACCGCCGTGCGGACGTTGAGCTCGGCGCTGGACGAGGCCGCCGCCGCGACGGTCCGAGACCCCCTGACCGGCCTGGCCAACCGGCGCGGGCTGGCGATGTTCGGGAGTCAGATCGTCGAGCACGCGCGGCGCGAGGGCGACGCGGTGCACTGCCTGTTCGTCGACATCGACGGACTGCGGCGGGTCAACGACGTGGCCGGTCACGACGCCGGTGACGAGGTGATCGTGTCTGTGGCCGAGGCCCTTCGGTCAGTGACGCGGGCGACCGACGTCGTGGCCCGCTGGGGCGGTGACGAGTTCTGCGTCCTCGGCCCCGGACCGGGCATGGCACCACTCGACCTGGAGCGCCGGGTCCGCGAGATGGTGCTTGCCCACACGCCGGTCCCGACGAAGCTGCAGCCGGTCCGGGTGAGCGCGGGTGGGGCGATGCTCGCACCCTGGGACTCCGGGACGCTGGAGACCT
>JBOGDY010000336.1:0-3157 GCA_050742955.1 Actinomycetes bacterium
GGCCGGTGACCAGCGCGGCGGGGGGCCGCCACGAGAACACGCCCGGCGCCGCGTCGTCGGCGCCTACAACGCCCGGCCCGCACATGCCGCGCAGGAACAGGTAGAGCACACCGCCGAGATGGACGTCGGGGTCATAGCCCGGTTGCCGCCACCGCAGGTAGCGGTGCAGCGCAACGGAGTACAGCAGCGCCTGCAGCGGATAGTGCGCCTCGATCATCGCGGTCTCCAGCGCGGCCGACCGGTAGTGCCAGGCGGTCAGCGGCTCGTCGTACCCGCCGAGCCGGTTGGTCTTGTAGTCGACGACGAGGTAGTCCGGGTCGTCTCCGTCGCGCACCCGCAGCACGGCGTCGATGCTGCCGGTGAGATAGCCGCGCAGCGGTACGTCGGGCAGCGCGGCCAGCTCGTCGGCGTACGCCGACAACAGCCCGGTCGGGACGTGCGCCCGCCACAGCGGCACCAGGTCGGCCAACACCACCCGCGCGGTCGGTTCGTCGCCGCCGGCTAGCGGCAGCTCGAAGTCGAGCTCGGCCAGCCGATCTGCGGCGGGCAGGTCGCTCAGCGCCGCTCCACCAGCGGGTGAGCCGAGCGGTGTGGTCAGCGCGGTGAGCAGCCCGGCGGTCAACGCCGCGGTGTCGAGGCCCGGCGCGAACCGCGCTGCCTGCGAAGCGACCGTGGCGGCGACCGCCGACTCGTCGGCAGGGTCGGTGAACTGCTCGAGGACGGCGTGCACCAGAGTGCCGAAGGCGGCGCCGCCGGGCAGCGCATCCCACGCCGACGAGACCGCGCGCAGGGCCTCGTCACCGGCTGCTGACGACGCCGCAAGCTCCTCGACGTCGGCCTCGTCGTCGCGCTGCGTGAGCTCCGGCTCGCTTCCCAGCCGCTGCTCGTGCGCACGCGACGTGAGGGCGGTGTAGGAGGTGCGTCGCCAGCCCGTGTCCAGCTCGCGGCGGAAGGTCGCGAGCGAGAGCGCCGGCGCCGGGGACGCCGCCGGGGACCACCGGGCGGGCGCGGCCATGCGCACGACCTCGACGGCCATCCCGCCGCGGCTCAGTCCGGCACGCGCCTGCAGGCGGGCGAGCGCGGTCGCGTCGTCCGGCACCGGCACGGACAACGGAGCCACGTCGGCACCGTCGTGCATCAGCAGTCGGTGCAGCGGCGAGGTCGGCGTGTTGTAGGACGGCGCCCACCACACCACCAGGTGCGACTGGGCGCGGGTCAGCGCCACGTACGTCAGCCGCAGCTCGTCGTCGATCTCCTCCTGCTTGTGCTGCTGCACGTGCTGGCCCCAGCCGGGGCTGCCCCTGCCGGCGACGTCGCGCACCCGCCGATCGTGCTCGTCGTGGAAGACAGCGGTCGCGGGGTCGTCCCGCCGGAAGTTGTCCCAGGCGAACGGCACCATGACGACCGGGAACTCCAGGCCCTTGCTGGTGTGCACGGTGACGATCTGCACCGCGGCTGCGTCGGTCTCCAGCCTGCGGCTGCGCTCCTGGCCGCCCTCGTGGCGCGCCTCGTCGCGTCGGCGGCGCAGCCAGACCAGCAGCGCGGTGAGGCCGAGCTGCCCCTCCAGCGCGGCCTCGTGCATCACCTGGGCGATGTGCCGGAGGTCGGTGAGCATCCGCTCGCCGCCGACCTGGCCGAGGATGCGCGGCTGCAGCTGCTGGTCGAGCGACACCGCCTCGAACATCGCCGCGACCCCTCGGTCGTCGAGGACCGCCGCCCAGACCCGCAGCTTGAGCGCGAGGTCGTCGGCGAACGCGTCCCCTCCCGCGTCGAGGCCGGCCGCGTCGAGCCCGACGAAGCAGCTCAGCGCGGCCCGGCGTACCCGGGTGGTGCGGTGCGGCTGCTCGAGCGCCTCCAGCAGCACCTGCCACTCGCCGGCGGCCGGGGTGTCGAAGACCGACGTCTTGCCGGTGAGCACGACGGGCACGCCGGCCTCGCGCAGCTCTGCCTGCACCAGCTGGGCCTGGCTGTTGGTGCGCACCAGCACCGCAATGTCCTTCGGCTCGACCGGCCGGGGGTGGTTGCCGTCCCGCGGATGCAGCCTCGTGCCGTCGGACAGCAGCGCCACCACCCGGCCGGCCAGGTCGCGGACCACGACGTCGCGGGCCGGACCGGTGCGCACCGTGCCGTTCTGGGCCAGCGACAGCCCGTCGCGCGGCACCACCCGCAGCCGCAACGGCACGGCCGCGTCGACCAGCAGACCGTCGTGCGCCGCCTCGACCGGCAGGACGCGGATCCGCTCGTCGCCGAGCGCGGCACCGCCGAAGACACCGGCCATCCCGTCGAGCAGCAGCGCGTCGCTGCGGTGGTTGGTCGGCAGGGTCCGCACGACCGACGCCGCCGACCGGGCGTCGAGGTAGGCGTGCACGTCGGCGCCGCGGAAGCCATAGATGGCCTGCTTCGGGTCGCCGATCAGCACCAGCGTTCGGTGGCCGTGGAAGGCCTCGCGCAGGATGGTCCACTGAACCGGGTCGGTGTCCTGGAACTCGTCGACCAGCACCACCCGGTAGCGCGCCCGCAGCCGCGCCCGGGCGACCGGCCCGGTGGTCGGGTCGGTGAGGGTGGCGGCCAGCCGGGTCAGCATGTCGTCGTAGTCGATGAGCTGCTGCCGCCGCTTGCGCCGGTCCACCTCGGCGCGCACGGCGTTGGCGATCCGCACCCGTTGGCCCGGCATGCCGTCGGTGTCGGCTGCGGGCAGCAGCTCGGTGGCCGGGTCGGTCGCCGCCGCCATCGCCAGCTCGAGGAACCCGGCGCGGGTCAGGTCCGCCGGCCCGGCGCTCGGCGTACCCCACTTGCGCAGGTAGAGGTCGTCGGCGACCTCGGCGACCAGGTCGGCGATGCTCTCGACGAGCACCGCGCCGGTGTCGTGGTCGCCGGCGGTGCCGAGCGTGAGCAACACCTGCTGGCAGAAGCCGTGGGTGGTGGTGACCGTCGCGGCGTCGAAGACGGTGAGTGCCTCCTCGAGGCACTTGCGCCGTACGCCGAGGAGCTCCCGGTCCGCGTCGGCGAGGTGCTTGAGGACCCGGTCGTCGGGCGGGATGGTGGCCGGCTCGGCGAGCCCGTCGCGGGCGCTGACCAGCCGTTCCCGGACCCGTTCCCGAAGCTCGCGGGTGGACTCGCGGCTGAAGCTGACGACGAGCAGCTCCTCCATCGCGAT
>JBOGDY010000337.1:0-3154 GCA_050742955.1 Actinomycetes bacterium
GCGGGAGCGCCTGAGCCAGCGCCTCCCGCCAGTCGCGGATCGGCGCCAGCCCCGCCTGTCGCCATGCTCGGTGACCGAGCACGGAGTAGGCAGGTCGCGGCGCCGGACGGGGGAACTGGTCCGTCGTCGCTGACCGCACCCGGCGAGGATCGGCCCCCAGCTCCTCGAAGACCGCCCTGGCCAACCCGCACCAGGTCGTGTCACCCGAGGAGGTGCCGTGGTAGATGCCGGCGGGCGCGTCGACGCGCACCAGCGCCGCGACCTGCCGCGCCAGGTCCAGCGACCAGGTCGGTTGGCCGCGCTGGTCGTCGACGACGTCGAGGGTCTCCCTGTCCCGCTCCAGACGCAGCATCGTGGTGACGAAGTTGCCGCCGTGCTGCCCGAACAGCCACGCCGTACGGACGAGGTAGCTCGCCTCGGGAAGCACCTCCCGGACGGCGCGCTCCCCGACCGCCTTGGACCTGCCGTAAGCGGAGCGTGGTGCGGTCGGGGTGTCCTCCGGGTACGGCGTGGTGCGGGCCCCGTCGAACACGTAGTCGGTCGAGAGGTGCACCAGCCGTGCCCCGGCGTCCCGGCACGCCGTCGCGAGGTGCCGGGGCCCCTGGCCGTTGAGCAGGGTCGCGGCCTCCTCGGCGCTCTCGGCACCGTCGACGTCGGTCCAGGCGGCGGCGTTGACGACGACGTCGACCTCCCGCACGGCGGCGGCGACCGCGGCCGGATCGGTGACGTCGAGCTCGGCGCGGCTGAGGCCGCGGACCGGCTCGCCGTCGAGGACCTCGAGCAGGTCACGCCCGAGCATCCCCCCGGCCCCGGTCACCAGCCAGCGCGTCACGTCCTCAGCCGAGGACGGCGCGCTGCTTGAGCGGCTCCCACCAGGCCCGGTTGGCGCGGTACCAGTCCACGTTCTCGGCCAGCCCGCGCTCGAAGTCGACCGAGGGCGCGTAACCCAGCTCGGTGGAGATCTTGGTGATGTCCACGCTGTAGCGGCGGTCGTGGCCTTTGCGGTCGACGACGTGTTCCACGGAGTCCCAGCCTGCCCCGCAGGCACGCAGCAGCAGGTCGGTGAGCTCCCTGTTGGACAGCTCGGTCCCGCCGCCGATGTTGTAGACCTCACCGGACCGGCCGCCCCCGAGGACCAGGTGGATGGCGCGGCAGTGGTCGTCGACGTGCAGCCAGTCACGGACGTTGAGACCGTCCCCGTAGAGCGGCACCTTCTTGCCGTCGAGGAGGTTGGTCACGAACAGCGGGATGACCTTCTCCGGGAACTGGTAGGGCCCGTAGTTGTTGGAGCACCGGGTGACGGTCACGTGCATGCCGTGGGTGCGGGCATAGGCGCGCGCCACGAGGTCGCTGCCGGCCTTGGACGCGGCGTACGGCGAGTTGGGCTCCAGCGGCTGGTTCTCCGACCACGACCCGGACTCGATCGAGCCGTAGACCTCGTCGGTCGACACGTGGACGAAGCGACCCACCTCGTGTCGCAGCGCCGCGTCGAGCAAGGTCTGGGTTCCCACCACGTTGGTCATGACGAAGTCGGCGGCGCCCAGGATCGACCGGTCGACGTGCGACTCGGCCGCGAAGTGCACCACCGCGTCGACCCCGGACATCACCTGGTCGACCTGGCCGCTGTCAACGATGTCGCCCTCGACGAAGCGCAGTCGTGGGTCGTCGCCGACCGGGTCGAGATTGGCCAGGCTGCCCGCATAGGTCAGCTTGTCGAGGACGACAACCTCGCTGGCCTCCATCCCGGCGTAACGACCCGACAGCAGCGACCGGACGTAGTGGGAGCCGATGAACCCGGCGCCGCCCGTGACGAGGATCCGCATGGTGTAGTCAAGTCTAGGGGCGGCTAGCCTGGCCCCCCATGCGAGGGATCATCCTGGCCGGCGGCTCGGGCACCCGGCTGTACCCGATCACCAGAGGCATCAGCAAGCAGCTGATGCCCGTGTTCGACAAGCCGATGATCTACTACCCCTTGTCGACGCTGATGATGGCCGGCATCCGCGAGGTGCTCGTCATCACCACGCCGGAGGAGCAGGGTCAGTTCCAGCGGCTGCTCGGCGACGGGTCCGAGCTCGGGATCACTCTTTCCTACGCGGTCCAGCCGCGACCCGAGGGCCTGGCACAGGCCTTCGTGATCGGTGCGGACTTCCTCGGTGACGAGGCCGCCGCGCTGGTGCTCGGTGACAACATCTTCCACGGTGTCGGCCTCGACGGGCAGCTGAAGGCCCAGCGCGCGGTGCACGGTGGCACCGTGTTCGCCTACCAGGTCGCGAACCCCCGCGACTACGGCGTCGTCGAGTTCGACGCGGACGGCAAAGTGCTGTCCATCGAGGAGAAGCCGGAGAAGCCGAAGAGCGACTTCGCGGTCCCCGGCGTCTACTTCTACGACAACGACGTCGTGGAGATCGCTCGAGGCCTGCGACCCAGCGCGCGCGGCGAGCTCGAGATCACCGACGTGTGCCGCGAGTACCTGCGCCGCGGCACCTTGACGGTGAGCATTCTCCCGCGGGGTACCGCGTGGCTGGACACCGGCAGCTTCGAGTCCCTCATGCAGGCGAGCGAGTTCGTCCGGGTGATCGAGCAGCGGCAGGGTTTCAAGATCGGCTGCATCGAGGAGGTCGCCTACCGCGAGGGCTTCATCGACGCGGAACAGCTGGGCCTGCTGGCCGAACCCATGCGGAAGAGCGGCTACGGCGAGTACCTCCTCGGCCTGATCTGACGCGGACCAGACGCCGCCTCACTTGATCAGGCGCGACAGCCGACGGTCGGCCAGCGGCTTGCCGCCGGTCTGACAGGTCGGGCAGTACTGCAGGGACGAGTCGGCGAAGGACACCTCGCGTACGACGTCGCCGCAGACCGGGCAGGGCAGGCCGGCCCGTCCGTGCACCCGCATCGAGGTCTTCTTCTCCGACTTGAGCTGGCCTGCGCCGAGACCGCGGGACCGCTCGACCGCGTCGGTCAGCACGCCGCGCAGGGCGTCGTACAGCCTCTCCACGTCGGCCTCCCCCAGGCTGCCCGCGACCTTGAACGGTGAGAGCCGGGCCGCGTGCAGCACCTCGTCGGAGTAGGCGTTGCCGACCCCGGCGAGGACCGACTGGTCCCGCAGCAGGCCCTTGACCTGCTGGCGCGACCCGGAGAGCAGCCCGGCCAGCGC